>JALOOY010000367.1 GCA_025454185.1 Thermodesulfobacteriota bacterium | reverse complement strand
CCGCCAAGAATGCCCCCCCTTATGTAACCGGAATAAAATGCCTATACCAAGATCGGGTTGCGGTCAAGGTTAAAAAATAAATTGACAATCCACTGGTGATGAGGAAGAAATTGTTCATGGAAACATCCCGACCCACCAAACGCATCCGGGAAGCCCTCCAGTCGTTGCAGGAGCTCCGGACCCAAACGGAGCCGCACCCCGACAATTTCGAAAAATTCCAAAAACGGTACACGGCCCTGGATCCCGAGGACCGGGCCTCTTTTTTTGAGGCTTTGGGAACGGCCTTCCTTCTGGCCAAAAAAGATCTGCTGCCGGACCTGCAGCGCCTGGTGGCGGACCCCGATGACCGTTCGGAATCCTGGCAGCGCGGGGTGATTGCCTTGCGCCGCAAGATCGCCTCCCCGTACCGTCAGGTTTTTGCCCCTTTTCTGAACCTGCCAGGCGGCTTGAAGTTTCTGCTGGATTTCCGAATCGACCTGCTGGCCGCCCAAAGACAACATTCCCTGCATCTGGCCGCCATAGACGAAGACCTGACCGACCTGTTCAATACCTGGTTTCAACAGGGGCTGCTGGTCCTGCAGGGAATCAGTCAGGAATCCCCCTATCATCAGATTCGCTTTTTGAAGGACCACGATCTGGTTCATCCCATGGCCAGCCTGGAAGAGATGGGCCGCCGTCTGGGCGCCGACCGGCGCTGTTTTGCCCTCTACCATCAGGCCTTGCCCCGAGAGCCGGTGGTCTTCATCGAAGTGGCCCTGACCCGGGGCCTGGCCCGCTCCATTCACGAAATCATTCAAGAGGAGCGGTCCCCCTCCGGCCGAGCCCCGGATACGGCCATTTTCTATTCCATCAACAACACCCAGAACGGGCTGGCCGGACTGGGCCTGGGGAAGGTGCTGATTTTTCAAGTAGTGGAGGCCTTGAGAAAAGACCATCCGGGGATCAAGACCTACGCCACCCTGAGCCCCATCCCGGGTTTTCGGGATCGCTACCTGGAACCGGTCCTGCGAGGGGAAAAAGGCGATTTTGCCTTTACCCGTCAGCGGCTGGAAGACTTTTTTCCGGAGAAACTCCGCTCCCGAATCCGGGAAGAGGTCCGCAAACTCACCGGCCGGGAAACGGAAGATTGGCCTCAGGCCCTCCTTGGTGCCGTCAGCCGCCCCAACCTGCTGGAAGACAAAGACCTGGTCAAACTGATCCGGGAACCCTTGACCGCCATAGCCTATTTCTACCTGACCCGGGAAAAAAACCGGCGCGGCCGCCCCCTCAATCCGGTGGCCGGCTTTCACCTCGGCAACGGTGCCACAGTCAGTCTGAAACATATTCATTTCGGGGCCAACCGCTCCCCCAAGGGCTGGGCCGAATCGTATGGCCTGATGGTCAACTATATCTATTCCCAGACCTGGCTGCAGCAGATCGGCCGGACCATGAAGAGGGTGTTGCCTTGGAGGGGGTAAAATCAATCTCGTCATTGCGAGCGGAGCGAAGCAATCCCCCGGGCTAACTATCTGATTCCTGGGGATTGCTTCGTCGCTTCACTCCTCGCAATGACTCCCTTTCGGACTTTTTGCGAGTTCATCATTATTAATTATTGCTGTAAACGCCGTTATATCGGAGTTCCCATGAACAAATCCTTACCTATCTTGGAAACATTGCTCTTTGAAGAAATCGAACCCCAGATCGGTCTGGTAACCATGAATCGCCCCGACCGGCTGAACGCCCTCAACGATCCCATGCTCGACGATTTTTATGCCCTGCTCGACGCCCTCGACCGGGAAGACCGCCTGCGGGTGCTGATCATTACCGGCGCCGGACGGGGCTTTTGCGCCGGGGCCGACCTCAAGGAGATCGTTACCCGGGTCCAGACCGAGGCCTTTGCCGATCCCGAGTCCTTTCTGCGCCTGGTGCAGGAAAAATATACCGGCCTGATTTTGAAATTACGGGGCATCCGCCAGCCGGTAATCGCCGCCGTCAACGGGGCCGCCGCCGGGGGCGGCCTGGCCATCGCCCTGGCTGCCGACATTCGCCTCTGTACGCCCGAGGCCTATTTCGTGGCCTCTTTTATCAACATTGGCCTGTCCGGAGGGGAGATGGGCAGCTCTTTTCTGCTACCCCGGATCGTCGGGGCCTCCCGGGCCGCGGACATCCTGCTTACGGGCCGCAAGGTCTTCGGGGAGGAGGCGGAAAGGATCGGTCTGGTAAGCCGACTGGCCCCGGCCGAATCCCTCCGGGAGGCGGCCTTGGCCTATGCCCGCCTGATGACCGCCAAGACCGCGGGGGGCCTCAAGCTGACCAAGCGGGCCCTGGAACAAAATCAGACGGCCCCCTCCCTGGAGGCGGCCGTGAACCTCGAAAACCGCAACCAGGCCCTCATGGTCTTTTCCGGGGAGTTTCGCAGGATGATCGAGGCTTTTATCAAATAAAAGACGCTCCACCCTTTGGCGCGGGTAATCACTATATTTGGTAGAGTCGGCAGGTCCCGGCCAAAGGTTTTTCCAGTGGCAATTTTATCTTGTGCCAAGTCTTTTTTTATGTTATTATTACAAAATTGTATTATTTTTAACGTTGAAAATAATCCGGATCGAATGGCCCGCCGAAGAGTTGCGCGCCTTATTTTTCATGAATATCCCCCGGAAGGAGATTATGAATGAAGGTTTTGACGGCAAGAATGATGCGTTACCGTTTCTTGGTGATTGGCCTGGCCGCACTATTTACGATGGCCGCTTGCAGCAGCGGCGGCAGCAGCAGCGGCAGCAGTGGCACCGCCAGTGGCAGTACCAACTCTGGAAGTGAGTTCGTTGGATCATGGGCGCTCTCAGATTCATCCGGAACAACAACCTTCTATTTATATATTGAACCAAACAATACTTTCGTTGGTGCGGATGTCCCGGATAAACGGCGTGTACATTTTTCCGGGACCTGGTCGGTTACCAACGGTACTTTCAAAGGCCCTTTTACAAACCCGGGAGTGGGGAATGGTGATTTGGTCTGCACCCTGACCAATGGCGTCATGGCTGTGGATTTCATCGAGTATTGGCATTCTCCGGCCAAGCACGTGCCCTATACAGGTAGAAAGTTATAGGAAATCAGCGCCCCGTCATTCGGTCGAAGTGTCGCGGCCCCAGGAACTGATCCCGTAGCAACATTTCCTGGGGCCGTTGCCCAAGATGTGGGAAACCAGGACTGGCATCCCACGACCTGTGGTTCTCGCCTCATAGCGTTATGTCAAAAGCCGGTAGGTCTTTGACCGGCAATGCATCCCCGCATCCGCCTTTTTGATCCTGGGGGGGAACAAATTTACCCCGGGAGAGGCAGGCAAGTACCTTGACACCCTCAAGATACTTCAGATAGACTATCCCCTATATCCAAACAAACATCTTCATAACCAAGGAGCATTCATGG
>JALOOY010000366.1 GCA_025454185.1 Thermodesulfobacteriota bacterium | reverse complement strand
CGCCCGCCGTCCGCCGAGCCCACGATCCCTTCCCGTTCCATGATCTCCACCAGCCGGGCGGCCCGGTTATAGCCGATACGCAGCTTGCGCTGGATCATGGAGATGGAAACCTGGCGGGTCTCCGTAACGATGCGCACGGCCTCGTCGTACTTTTCATCCAGTTCGCCATCCTCTTCGGAGGAGGTCGGTTCCTCCATGGTCATGATCGACTCGTCATAGACCGGCTCTTTCTGGTCCCGGAGATACTGGGTGACCCGTTTGATCTCCGCCTCGGAAACGTAGGCCCCGTGGATCCGCTGCAGTTTGGAGACCCCGGGCGGCAGGTACAACATGTCCCCGGCCCCCAGCAGGGCCTCGGCGCCGTTGGTGTCCAGAATGGTCCGGGAATCCGTTTTCGAAGAGACCTGAAAAGAAATGCGGGTGGGGAAATTGGCCTTGATGATCCCGGTCAGGACGTCCACCGAAGGCCGCTGGGTGGCAATGAGCAGGTGGATGCCGGCGGCCCGGGCCATCTGGGCCAGGCGGGTCAGGTATTCCTCCACGTCCCGGGAGGAGACCATCATCAGGTCCGCCAGTTCGTCGATGATGATCACGATGTAGGGCAGCCAGCCCTCGGGGTATTCGTCGGCCTTGCCCTTATTTTCCTTGAGCAGCTTCTGGTTGTAGGTGTCGACGCCCCGGGAGCCCTTCTCGGCCATTTTCGTGTAGCGGTCTTCCATCTCCCGGATGGCCCAGCGCAGGACCCGGGTGGCCATCTTCGGCTCAGTCACCACCTCGTGGAGCAGGTGGGGGATCCCTTCATAGGGCAGCAGCTCGATCCGCTTGGGGTCGATCATCAGGAAACGCACCTCTTCGGGCCGGGCCTTGAACAGGATAGAGCAGATCATGGCGTTCAGGGAAACGCTCTTGCCCGTGCCGGTGGCCCCGGCGATCATCAGGTGGGGCATGCGGGCCAGGTTGGCCACCACCGGGGCGCCCATGATGTCTTTCCCCAGGGCGATGGTCAATTTGGACCGGGCCGCGGCAAAGTCCTGGGCCGCCAGGATTTCCTTCAGACCCACGGTTTCCCGCTGGCTGTTGGGGATTTCGATGCCGATGACGGCCTTGCCCGGCAAAGGCGCTACGATGCGGATGCTGACCGCCCGCATGGCCATGGCCAGGTCGTCGGCCAGGCCGGTGATGCGGCTGATCTTCACCCCCGGCGCCGGCTCGAATTCGTACATGGTGATGACCGGACCGGGAGAGACCTCCGTCACCTGCCCCTCCACCCCGAAGTCCTTCAACTTTTTTTCGAGCAAACGGGAATTCATGATCAGGCTCTGCTGCTGGATCTGCAGGTCCTTCTTCTCCACGTCGTCGAGCAGGGAAAGGGGCGGCAGGTTGAAATCCCCCAGGTCTTTCATGAACAGGAACTGTTCCTGCTGAATCACCACCTTGGGCGCCGGCGGGGGTTTGACTACCGTGGGATTGGTGACGATCACCGGCGGTTTGGCCTCCCGCTCTTTCTGCTGCTCTTTTTCGGCGCTCAGGACCTTGGCCTTGCGGCGCCGCTCCCGATTTTTCTGGAAATCATCCCGCCATTCCTTGCTTTTAAGTTGGACCGAGAGTTTGATCCGCTCCCCCACCTGGGCCAGAGAAACCCGGCTGAGCAGGATCAAGCCGATGAGGCCCAGGACCAGGAGCAGGATATTCGTCCCCGGCGGGTTCAGGAGCTGCGCTATCCGTTGATAGACCACCAGACCCACCACCCCACCCCAGGGGAAATTCCAGCCGAAAAACTGAAAGTTTTCCCGGAATCCGGAGAGCATGGCCGACGAAGCGAGGATCACCAGCAGATACCCTAGGGCCACCCAGGAGGGCGAGGCTGGCCGGTTCTGGCGTTGGAAAGAAAAAAAGGTCATGTGCCCCAGAATGAACACCAGCCAGAAGGAGGCCAGCCCCAGGGATTCAAAAAGAAAAGAAGACATAAAGGACCCGGCCCGGCCGATCCAGTTCTGCACCGGCCGGCCGCCCGTATCCGGAGCGCTGAAGGAAGGGTCTTCCGGGTGATGGGTGAACAGCGCCAGAGCCAGCAGGATCGTCACCGCGCTCAAAAGGACGCCGATGATCTCCTGTTTAATGGACCGGGAAGGGCTGTCTTCTTTATCCTTGGTCATAAATATTTTGAGGCGCTGGAAGCTGTCGGGGTTAAACGCGAAATCCGAAATCCAAAACTCGTAACAAATTCAAATGACCAAATTTTCAAAATTTTGAAACGGTCTGCCACTCCGGGTTACATCCTTTATCACTGCGCAAGGTACGTTATTTTGGTCATTTGAATTTTGAACATTCGAATTTGTTTCGGATTTCGTGCTTCGAATTTCGAATTTAGCATTTATCGGCCTACATCGGGATAATTAAAGGCAGTACCACCGGTCTTCTCTCGATGGACTTGAAGAAAAATCTTTGTAATGTCCGGCGGATCTCCTCCTCGATCTCCGGCCAGTTCTTCCGATCCTCTACCTGCCGCAGGGTCAATATTTCCAGGACCCGTTCTTTTCCCTCCTGAATCAGTTCCGGGTATTCCTCTTCGGAAATGAAACCCCGGGAGATGATTTCCGGGCCCGAGAGCAGTTCGCCGGTCTGATTGTTCAGGACCATCATGACCACGGCCAGTCCCTCGTTGGACAGGCGGCGGCGGTCCCGGAGAATGAGATCGCCCACGTCCCCTACGCCCTTCCCGTCCACGAAGACCCGGCCGGCCTCCACCGGCTCCCCGAAGCTGAGGCCTTCCGGACCGAAACGGATCACCTGCCCGTTTTCGGCTACGACCAGCCGCTCCCAGGGCAGCCCGAGTTTGTTCCCCAACTGGGCATGCTTGACCAGATGGCGGTATTCCCCGTGGATGGGGATAAAATAGTGGGGCCGGGTCAGGTGGAGCATGAGCTTCAGCTCCTCCTGGTTGGCATGACCGGAAACGTGGATTTCGGAGACTTTTTCATAGATCACCTCGGCCCCGAAGCGGTACAGGTTGTTGATCATGCCGTCGATGGCCCGTTCGTTACCCGGTATGAAACGGGAGGACAGGATGACCGTGTCCCCCTTCCTGATTTTGATCTGCTTGTGGTCGTCTTTGGCGATGCGGGTCAGGGAAGACTGGGGTTCGGCCTGGCTGCCGGTAGTGACGATGGCCACCTGAGAGTCCGGGTATTGGGACATTTCCCCCAGGGTGATCTCCCGGTCTTCCGGCACCCGCAGGTAGCCCAGTTCCCGGGCGATACGGCAGTTGGTGATCATGGACTTGCCGTTGAAGACCACCCGCCGGCCGTAACGAAACGCCGAATCCACCACCTGCTGGATGCGGTTGATATTGGAGGCGAAAACGGCCACGATGACCCGGCCCTCGCATTCCCGCATGATCTGGTCC
>JALOOY010000365.1 GCA_025454185.1 Thermodesulfobacteriota bacterium | reverse complement strand
GCCTGGACCGCACCTGGGCCAACACCTTGATCGCCCTGTCCCGGGTGGCCGGTCTGGTCATGGCCTTCGCCGCCGGCTGGCTGGTCGACCGCTGGGGCGTGCGCAAGTCACTGACGATTTTCCTGGGGGCCACAGGCCTGCTGACCACCCTGCTGGGCCTCCTGTCCGATCCCTGGCTGACGGTGACGGTCTTTCTCCAACCCCTGATGGCCGTTTGTTTCTTCCCCGCCGGGTTTACGGCCCTCGGGCGGATCGGGCCGCCGGAACTGCGTAATATGCCCGTGGCCTTCGCTGTGCCCCTGGGATTTTTGATCGGCGGCGGCTTGATCCCGACTGCCATCGGCTGGGCCGGAGAGCGGGGGTCTTTCGCCGCCGGCATCATCGGGACCGGGTTATTCACCCTGCTCTGTGTGCCCCTGATCCCCAAACTGCATTTGACCGCCGTGGACGATCAAAAAACATGAGCCCTGATCGACAAAAACGGGAGCAGCCCTCGGCAGCGAGGGCAGGGGTTCCCGGATCCCGTCCCCTCGTTCGACGGTTGGCCCTCCTGACCCTGGCCCTGCTGCTGGGGCTGGGCGGCGCGACGGCGCCGTTTTCGGGAGACGCCGCGAAGGCCCCCACCCCGGTCTTCGGCTATCAGGTTGTCCGCACCTACCCCCATGACCCGGAGGCCTATACCCAGGGTCTGGTTTTTCATGGGGGCCATTTATATGAAAGCACCGGACTGTACGGCCGATCCAGCGTCCGGCAGGTGGAACTGGAAACGGGGCGGGTGCTGCAGACCAAGCCTCTGGAGCCCCGCTATTTCGGGGAGGGGCTGGCCCTCTGGGAGGAGCGCTGGATTCAACTGACCTGGCAGTCGCGTACCGCTCTGGTGTACGATCGGCGGGACTTCCGTTTGTTGGAAAAAATCCCCTATCCCCGGGAAGGATGGGGGCTGACGCGGGACGGCCGTTCGCTCATCGCCAGCGACGGGAGCGACCGGCTTTATTTCCTGGACCCCCGGAAGCTTACGGAAAGGCGGCGGGTGACGGTGACGGACCAGGGCCTTCCGGTGGCCGGATTGAACGAGCTGGAATATGTCCGGGAGCGCATCCTGGCCAACGTCTACCTGTCCGACCGCCTGGCCGTCATTTCGCCCCAAACGGGGGAAGTGTCCGCCTGGGTTGACCTGACGGGGCTGCTCCCGGCGGCCCTGCGGACGCCCCGGACGGATGTGCTCAACGGCATCGCCTATGACGCCCCGGGTGACCGTCTTTTTGTGACCGGGAAGAACTGGCCGCTGCTCTACGAGATCCGGCTGCTTAAGAATCCCTGACCGGCCCGGGGTCAGGCCAACGTTTCTTCTGCGCCCCGTTTATCCAGGAGCTCCCTGACCCGCTGTCCGAGTTCAGAAGGTGAAAAGGGCTTCTGCAGAAAACGCCTTCCGCCGGCCAGGCTCCCCTGTTCCAGGGTGACCTCCTCCGAATAGCCGGACATAAAAAGGATCTCCGTCGTCGGCCGCCCCTCCCGAATACGCTCGGCCAGGGCCTGGCCGCTCATGCCGGGCATGACCACGTCGGTCAAAAGCAGGTCGATTTTCCCCTCGTATCCCCGGCTCAGCCTGTGGGCCTCCGCCCCGTTGCGGGCCTCCAAGACCCGGTAACCGAACTGTTCCAGTACGCTGCGGGCCAACTGCCGTACCAGGTCATTGTCCTCCACCAGCAGGATCGTTTCCGTTCCCTGGTAGGAATGGGGGGCCTTTTCCGGACGAATTTCGGAGGCCGCCCGCCCCTCGATCCGTGGCAGATAGATTTTGAAGGTCGTTCCCCGCCCCGGCTCGCTCTCCACCCAGATATAACCGTTGCTCTGCTTCACAATGCCGTACACCGTGGACAGACCCAACCCCGTTCCCTTGCCCAGTTCCTTGGTGGTGAAAAACGGTTCAAAAATATGGGACTGGACCTCGGCGCTCATGCCCAGACCATCGTCCTGTACCACCAGCAGCACATAGGCCCCGGGTTTGGATCCGACATATCTCCGTCCCTCGTCCGCCGTAATCGCGGCGTTTTGGGTGGTGACGGCCAGCTTCCCGCCCTGGGGCAGGGCATCCCGGGCGTTGATGACCAGGTTCATGATCACCTGATCGATCTGCCCCGGGTCGACCAGGACGTGCCCCAGATCCGGCGCCAGGTTGGTTTCCAGCTCGATGTCCTCCCCGATCATGCGCCGGAGCATCTTCTTCATGTCCCCGAGGACCTGATTGAGGTTCAGGACCTTCGGCTGCAGGATCTGCTTGCGGCTGAAGGCCAGGAGTTGACGGGTCAGATCGGTGGCCCGGTCCGCCGCCTTTTTTATTTCCCGGATGTCGCTCACCAGGGGGTCGCCCGGACGAAGCGCCAGCAGCATCAGGTCGGCATGGCCCAGGATGCTGGTCAGGAGGTTGTTGAAATCGTGGGCCACCCCCCCGGCCAGACGCCCGATGGCCTCCATTTTCTGGGCCTGGAGAAACTGCAGCTCCAGTTGTTTTTTTTCGGTGATGTCCGTCAAAAATACCAGGGCAGCCGGCTCCCCTTCCCAGTTGACCTGGACGGCATTGATCTCCACCCAAATCGTATTGCCCTCCTGATCGATCAGCCGGAAGGAGTAGATGGACGGCAGGGGTTGGCCGGTCAGCCTTTCCTGGTAACGCCGGAGCACCGTTTCCCGGTCTTCGGGATGGACGAAATCCAGAAACGGTTTAGGGGTCAGTTCCTGGTTGCCCCAGCGCATGATGGCCACCGCTTTGGGATTTACAAAGCGGATCAGTCCCCCCTGGATAACCAGGATGGCCTCGTTGGCGTTTTCCACCAGCAGGCGGTACCGTTCTTCGGATTTCCTCAGCGCCTCCTCCATCTGTTTACGTTCGGAGATGTCGGTGATTACGGCAAAGCTGCCCTTATAATTCCCCTGCTCATCGAATACCGGTTCGGGCGACACGAGGGAGTACACCGGCTGGCCGTCTTTTCTGGTCCAGGCGATTTCATAGAGTCCCTTTTCCCCTTTGCGCCTCCGGACCCCCTGCTCCCGCAGGATCGTCAAGTTCTCCCGGTTTACAAAATCGCTTACCGGCCTCCCGATCATCTCTTCCGGCCGGTAGCCCATCAACTCACAGAACCGTTTATTAATATATGTCACCTCGTTGCGCTCGTTCAGGACACCGAAGCCTTCCCTCACGGATTCGACCAGTTTACGGTGCTTTTCTTCCGACCGGCTTAGGGCGTCCTCCATCTCTTTGCGTTTGGTAATGTCGGTAGCCACCGCCACCAGGCAATCCTCGCCGGCGTATCGGATCGGCCGCGCGGACAGCAGGGTCGTGAACAGACTGCCGTCCTTTTTCCGGTATTGAATTTCAAAATCCGTGACCTCCCCCCTTTCCCGCATTT
>JALOOY010000364.1 GCA_025454185.1 Thermodesulfobacteriota bacterium | reverse complement strand
CAACGGTTTTTTTGTCCCCCGGGACCAAGGTCACCTCGAGGATGTCCCCGACACGCTCTATATTCCAGACATGATATTCATAACGAGGCCCCCAGCGACGGTAGAAAAAACGGATATACATGAAGCCGCTTAGGGCAAGCCCCAACCAGCCGTAAATCCAAAGGGCAAGAAAAGGGTATTTGGCGACATCGGCGTTGACCAAAAAAATATGAACGCAAACTATAATAAATAATAGGCCGAAGAACTCATGGGTTTTTTTCCAACGATGATACGGAATTTTCACCCAAAGCGTCAGCGCCATGAGGACCGCAAAGCCCAGCAAGGCGATAACGCCAACGTTCTGACCCCAGAGATAAAGATCGCCCTTCGGCCGGTAGAACCACATCGCTTGGAGGAAGGCGGGGGCATCAGGCAACCGGTCAACTGCCAGAAATAGGGGATGAAAAAGGATCAGGAAAAACGACAATCTGCCGATGCGTTTGTGGACCTGGTAGACCTTGTCCAGCCCTCCGAACAAATGTTCCAAGAATCGCCAGCGTGTAGACAGCACTAAACACCAGCATATCATTACCGTTGTGCTTAACGACGCAGTTTTGGCAATGTACTGGTAGGGATTGATGAACCAGTCCTGAAAATACCATTTGCTGGCCAACCATATTATTAGGGTGATTCCGAGAGAAATGAAAATGGGGCTCAAACGCTGTCGTATTTTGGATATGGTCAGCATAAGCGATGGAAATCTGTGAGCGGCTGGAGGCCGCCTGTCAACGAGCGTCCTGGAGGAGCAACTCACCCAACCGGCTGCCCAGACCCTCGGCTTCGAGGAGCGCTTCGGTCTACTCTTCGAACGGGAGTGGACCTAATGCGAAAACCGACAATTTGAGCACCGGCTGAAAGCGGCCGAAATCCGGCGCTCCTCAACCCTGGCCACCGGCCAATTCCCCATCTCCACCCCGCCGTTGACGGCCCATCTGGCGGCGCCGGGGGCGGCTAAGCCCTGGCCGTGCCCCTGCTGTTTTTCCTGGCGGCAAAGACGGGCGGCCGCCTTTCGCAACCGGGTTGCAACGAGTACTTATGTTCTCCGGTTGAAAAGGTAATGTCCCACCCACCACTCCTCCCCGGCGCGGAAACCCCACAGCTCGGCGCAGGCCAGGAAAAAGATCCGCCAGCGCTGGAGCCACAATTTCTCCTGCCCCTTTCCGTACACCTCGCGCAACAGAGGAAGCACCCGCTCCCGGTTCCGGTCCAGGTTGCGTAGCCAGGCCTCGGCAGTTTCCCGGTAGTGCCGGCCCGAGACCACCCAATGGGTCTCCAGGACCAGGTCGTGCTGAAAATAGTGCAGCAGGTCGTCGGAGGGCATCATGCCGGCGGTGAAGAAATGCCAGCCCATCCAGTCATCGGGGCCTGTGGTTTCATAGAGATAGGCGTACTGGCGGTGGCAGAAGATGTGGATGAAGACCTTGCCCTCCGGGGTCAGCCAGGCGGAAAAGCGCCGGAGCATCTCCCGGTAGTTCCGCAGGTGTTCGAACATTTCTATGGAAAGGATGCGGTCGTACTTCCGGTCGGGCCCAAAGGCGTCGATGTCTGAAGTCCACACCGTTATGTTGTGAAGGCGTCTTTGCCGGCAGAGGCTTTCGATGAAGAGGCGCTGTGGAATGGAATTGGAAACCGCCGTTATCCGGCAGTGAGGAAATTTTTCGGCCACGTAAAGGGAGAGGGCCCCCCAGCCGCAGCCGGCATCCAGCACGGCCATGCCGTCCTCGATCCCCGCCCGGCGGCAGGTCAGGGCCAGCATGGCCTCCTCGGCCTCGTCCAGGGTCCGGATTCCTTCCTTCCAGAGGCAGCAACTGTATTTCATGTGCCGGCCCATGATGTGCCGGAAGAATTCCGGCGGCAGTTCGTAGTGCTGTTCCCGGGGCTTTTCGGGCTGCAGGACCACGGCGCTGGCCTGCAGTTCAGCGATGAAGGCGTTCTTTTTTTCCTGCCTGGCTTCGGCCGTGCCGGCGTCCTCGGCCCGCAGCCTTTTCCGGTTTAACAATCCGATTCCCCGGCGGATGACTTCATCGGGGATTAAACCGGATTCGACCAGACGGATCCAATTTCCTCTCATGGCTATTCCCTCAGGCCCTGATACGCCTTGCGAATGGCCTCCACTCTTCTGCGATTGACGCCTAGGTCCCAGTACCCGGTCCTGGAGGCAGACCGAACCTGTACCAGGCCCAGGTCCGGATTTAACTGGAATTCAACGTCGTCCACGAAACCGAGACGGGTGCGGAACTCGGCCTTTAGATAGCGCTCCTCCCGGACCACAATCAAAGTGCGGGGAAAAGACCTGACGGCCCGTTCCAGCCGCGTCCAGGTTTCGGCGGGGGAACCGACGGTCGGAAAAGGGTCGATGCGTTTTGCCGGATCTTCAGCCAGGCTGGAAACGCAGTTGGGTGAAGCCGGACAGGGATTCAAGGTCATGGCGTAAAGCTCTCCAGCCAAAAGATATTGGAGTACAAAACCGCTTAGCAGCAAGATCGTCGCCGCCAATGCTAAAGGACCCCGACGAATAACCTTCTGCCCCTTTTGGTGGTTTCTACTTTTCCTGGATCCGAATATCTCCAGCATATCGCCCGACAGTAGCGCTGTCCACACAATTCTCCTTTTCCTCCGGAGTCAGGTCTTTAGGGTTTTTCAATGCTCTCAGTGCGCAGACAAACTCTTCGCCGCTCTTATCCGTAACCCGTACGAAAATTTCCCCGCGATCGAATTCGGTCATAAAACCTCCCTATAATTTTGTTGTCTAAATATAATAACATTAATTCCATTTTCAACTTCAACAGAATCATTAGGAAATTTTATGGGGGAAGGTTGACAAATGGAAAGGGCGACTTATTTTTAATTTAAAATTCTACAACAACATTTTATAAACCTGCCCAGATAATGGGGACACGAGCCGGGTTTACGCATGCGTAAGCTCGGCCTTTTTTTTCAGGACCAAGCCCTGGATTGAGAATATATATGGGGTTGGAGATATTGGGATTTCACGGAGAAACTTTTTCGTAAATCCGGAAAGGAGGAAAACAGATGGCCGAACAAAAACACGAACAGCGGTTTGTATGGGTAAAGGACAAAGCGGGTAATGAGTATGTCTGCCGGGTGATGGACCTGCAGGACCCCAAAAAGGTCGACGAAAAGGACCTCAAGAATTGCCTGGATGACGCTTCCCGCGCCGTTAACGTAGGTGATTAACCCCTAACATGACAGAATAACAGGAGATTAATTTCTTTGAAAAAGATTTTTGCACTAGCGTTTTTGGTCGTCATGATGGCCGCCGTCCCGCTTTTTGCCGCCGGCCATGAAAAAGACATTGTGGACACGGCTGTCGCGGCCGGGTCCTTCAAAACCCTGGTGGCCGCCGTTCAGGC
>JALOOY010000363.1 GCA_025454185.1 Thermodesulfobacteriota bacterium | reverse complement strand
ATCTCGGAGCAGGGAATCGTAAATCGTCTGAATGCGTTGCCGATGAACGATTTCATCTTTCACCAGGGTCCGGAAGATCTCCCGCCCCAGCGGGTTCCGGGAAGCGGCCTGGGCCTTTTCATAAAAAGCCTTTCCCTTTTCTTCCAACTCCAGGGCGGCGCAGAGCATCTCGATGGAGCGTTCGTTTCCTGAACTCATGGGGCCCTCCTGATCCGCAGCCAACGGTAAAGGGTTCACTGCCGGGCATCGCTACGGTCTATGGTTATCAGAATAGCAGGGATACCACCAATGTGCAAGGCCCTCTTACGTAACCATAGCTACTACCAGTTTTCGCAAAGGACCTCAAAATGATCCCGCTGATGATCACAGGCCGGACACTTGTCCGGGGCCGCGAACCCTTCGTGTAAATAGCCGCAGTTCAAGCAGCGCCAGGTTACGGTCCGGTCCTTTTGGAAGACTTTCCCGGTTTTGACGTTGGCCAGAAACCCCAGATATCTTTTTTCATGTTGTTTTTCAGCCACGGCGATGGCTTCGAAAATCTTGGCGATATCGTCAAAGCCCTCTTCCCGGGCCTTCTGGGCAAAGGTGGGATACATGTCGGTCCATTCGTAATTTTCTCCCCCGGCCGCCTCGGCCAGATTCTCGGCAGTCGTGCCGATCACACCCGCCGGATAGCCGGCCTGGATCTCCACCATACCGCCCTGAAGGAGCTTGAACAGGCGTTTGGCATGCTCCTTTTCCTGGTTGGCGGTTTCTTCGAAGACGGCCTGGATCTGGACCAGCCCTTCCTTCTTGGCCTGGCTGGCAAAATAGGTATAGCGGTTGCGGGCCTGGGATTCCCCGGCAAAGGCGGTCAGGATATTTCTCTCCGTACGAGACCCTTTAAACTCCATGAAAATTCCCTCCTTGGTTGTTGGCGATTATTTTTTTCGGGATGATTTCGGTATCATAAATACCGGGAGGAGGGATGTCAAGCGGGGGAAGGGGCAGCGGGATTGGAGGGATGGCCAACCTGAGTGCTAGAGTGCTGGAGTATGGGAGGGATTGGAGTGCAGGAAAAAATGCATTACTCCAATACTCCCATTTTCAGCGATTCAGGCTTCCGAGCCTCCGGAGAGGGCCAAGATTTCTCCGGTCAGGTAAGCGGACTGGGAGGAGGCCAGGAAGGAAACCGCCTGGACCACGTCTTCCACCCGGGCGATGCGGCCCAGAGGGATGCCCCGCAACAATTCCTGGAGGATATCCGCGTTGCCCCAGAAGGGTCGGGAAAAATCCGTCTCCACCATGCCGGGGGCCACGGCGTTGACCCGGATACCGTAAGGGGCCAGCTCCTTGGCCAGGACCCGGGTCAACATGTTGATCCCGGCCTTGGCAATGCCGTAAATGCCCATGCCCGGCGCGGCCCGCAGGCCGGCAACCGAACTGATGTTAACGATCACCCCGCCGCGGTCTTTCATCAGAGGGAAGGCCCTTCGGGAAACCAGGAAGGTGGCTCGCAGGTTGCCCTCCATGATCTTATCCCAGAGGGCCACCTCCGCCTCCACAGTGGCCGGCGTAAAAATATTCATGCCCATGTTGTTGACCAGCACATCCAGGGTGCCGAATTCCTTTTGCACGGTCTCGAAGAGCCGCTCCACGTCCTCCGCCTTGCCCAGGTGGGCCGGCACGGCCAGCACCTCTTCGCTTAGGGAGGCTTTGGCCTGGTTCAGGTTGGCTTCCTTGCGGCCGCAAACGGCCACCCGGGCCTGGCTTTCCACGAAAAACCGGGCCAGCCCCAGGCCGATGCCCCGGGAACCGCCCGTTATTAAGATGCGTTTATCCTTGAATTCGCTCATCACAATACCTCCGCCTTTCACCAAGCTATTTGAAAGCTAAATCCGAAATTCAAAGCACGAAATTCGAAACAAACTCAAAATGATCGAAATTCCAATGACCGAAACGTTTTCCCAAGCCTTGGGAACGACTGTTTCGAATTTTGAACATTTGGTAATTCGAATTTGTTTCGGATTTCGAATTTCGGATTTCGAATTTGGGGCTTTATTCTTCCAAGGACCACACCGTCCCCTGCGGCCCATCCTTGACCACGACGCCGAGTTCCTTCAGCCGCTCCCGGATCCGGTCGGCGCCGGCCCAATCCTTGTTCCGGCGGGCCTGAGCACGTTCGGCCAGCAGCCCTTCGATTGCTTCCGTGGTCAGTCCGCGCCGGGCCAGCAGCCGTTGGTTTTCCCGGTCGAAAAAGGCTTCGACCTTCTCGGTCAATACCCCCAGCAAGGCCCCGGTTTCCCGGAGACCCTGGGCGGCCTCCTTCAGGGGCGCGGCCAGGTGCTCCCAGGCCTTCGGCGCCAGGGTGTCCAGGAAGCGGTTCAACCCCCGGGCCAGTTCATGAAAATGGGCCAGGGCCTGCGCCGTATTGAAATCGTCGTCCAGGGCTTCCGCGAAGCGCTTTTGAAAGGCGTCGATCATGGCCACCAGTTCCCTGGTCTTTTCCGGAGAAAAGGATTCTGTCCCGCCCTGCTGGGGCCGGGCCGCCGGGTTTTCCAGGTCCTGCAGCAACCGGTAGAGGCGATGGAGATGACTCTGGGCCTCTGCCAGGGCCTGGTCTGAATAGTCCAGAGGGGAGCGGTAATGGCGGGAAAGCAGGAACAGGCGGAGTGCCTCGGGATGGCAATGTTCGAGCAATTCCTGGATGGTCAGGAAGTTCCCCAGGGATTTGGACATCTTCTCCCCGCTGATGGTCACGAACCCGTTGTGGATCCAGTAGCGGGCCAGCGGCCGGCCCGAAGCCGCCGTGGACTGGGCCACCTCGTTCTCGTGGTGGGGGAAGATCAGGTCCTGCCCTCCGCCGTGGATGTCGAAACTTTCCCCCAGGTAGTGGGCGCTCATGGCCGAGCACTCGATGTGCCAGCCGGGCCTTCCCGGCCCCCAGGGGCTCTCCCAAAAGGGTTCACCGGGTTTGGCGGCCTTCCAGAGGGCGAAATCCATGGGATTTTCCTTGCGGGGGTCCACGTCGATGCGCGCGCCCGCCTGCATCTCTTCCACATTACGCCCGGACAGGGCGCCGTAGGCCCCGAAGCGGGCCACACGAAAGAAGACGTCTCCTTCCGTTTCGTAGGCATAGCCCCCCCGGATCAGTTTTTCCACCAGGGCGATGATCTGCGCCACATGGGCCGTGGCCCGGGGTTCCACCTGGGGGGACAACACGCCGAGCGCAGCCATGTCCCGATAAAATTCCTGAATATATTTTTCCGCCAGCTCCCCGGCGGAAACCCCCTCCCGCTGGGACCGTTGAATAATCTTGTCGTCGATGTCGGTAAAATTACGGACATAGCGCACGGCATAGCCCCGGGCGCGCAGGGTCCGATAGATGACGTCAAAGACGATCATCGAGCGGGCATGGCCGATATGACAACTGT
>JALOOY010000362.1 GCA_025454185.1 Thermodesulfobacteriota bacterium | reverse complement strand
CCGGGCTAGTTGTCCTGCCTGTCCGGCGGTCTAATGATATTTTTCCCGGGCCCGCTCCCGGTGGGCGTCCAGGAAGGCCGCTTCGATGTAGAAAAGATCGGCTCCGCGAGCCAGTTCCAACAGGGTCTTTTCCGTGCTCTCGTTTAAAATCGTATCTACTACGAAGGTAATTTTTTGCCCGGCGGTCGTTTTCACCAACCGTTCTTTCAGGAAGCCCAGGGGAAAGGTCCGCTCCGGGAACCGGGCCGGATCCCGGGTCCAGACCCGGACAGGAAAGTCATCGTCCTCCTCCCGCCAGACGGCCTCCTTGAGGGCCTTGAGCCACAGGCCTTTGGGGAGACCCAGTTCCTCCAGACCGGTGCGCAGTATGTTCAGGTGCCGGACCTCCTCCAGGGAGAAGCCCAGGCAGGGAATCTTGTGGTCCAGGAAAGCGGCCCGGACCGCAAAGGACCCTTCTTCCAGAAGCCGGCCATGGAAGGGACGCCGCGTTTCCCCTTCCGCGAGGCGGCGGAAGGCCCTTTGTATGGGGAACCGGGCCTCTCGCACATGGTCCGGGTGGACCTCCACGGCCCTGATTTCCAGGCCCCTGCGATAATTCTCCGCCAGGTTCCAGGAGTAGCCCTGCAGCTTCGCCTCCACCTGCCGCATGAAGCCGGGGGGCCCGTAAAAAAACAGTTCCTTTTCCCGCCCCAGAAAAACACGGAGCAGGGTATCGAAGCCGATAAAATGGTCCATGTGGGTGTGGGAAACGAAGACATGGCTGACCTTCAGGAGTTTCCGGGCGGACAAGGGGCCCAGGTCTCCCAGATCGAAGAGGATGGCCCGCCGCTCGAATTTGAATTCGATGTAGACCACCGGATCACCCTGAGGGCCATTGACCAGGTGGGGATGGAAGCGGGGATTCATGGAGAAAGTATATGCCATCGGCGACGGATGATCCAGTTCCAGAAACGCTCAGTACAGGATTATATAATTTGGGCAGGGAGTAATGGACCCGTGCTTCCTGTCCCGCCGCCGGCGGGATGGCCTCCGCCAGGATGACCAGAATACGCGGGTATAGGTACGAAATGAAACGCTTAGGGGTTGCGCCAGATACGGAGCGGGAGTATAATATTAGGGATACCTTAGTACAGGATTCTATAATTTGAACCTGAAATTACCGATTACCGTTCTCCTGGTGCTCCTCTTGGGCGGAGCCGGCCCGGCCGCCGGCTCCGAACCGGTCCATCCCGACCGTCCGCTGGCCGGCGGAGAAACCGCCCGGAAAGACCCGGTCCCGGCGCCAGCCAAGGGCGCCTCCCAGAAATCCTCCGCCGCCGCTTCCCCGAAACAGCAGATCAAGGAAGGGGGCCGGGAGATCGGCCGGGGATTCAAGGACCTGGGGGTGGGTCTGGGACGGGGTTTCAAAAACATGGGCCAGGCCTTTAAAAAAGCCTGGACCGGCGGAAAGGAAGATTGAAGCCTTTTCGAACCCGTCATGTGGCCTAAATTCTCCAAAAAAGAAAAAGCCCTGCCCGGTTACGTGTTCATCGCCTTTCTGATCGGGGTCCTTTATCTATTTTACCTCATCATCCGACCCTTCCTGAACGACATTTTTATTTCCATCCTGATCGCCCTGGTCTTCTACCCATTTTTCACCCGGCTGACCCGCTGGTTTCGGGGTCGGGCCATTCCGGCCGCCCTGGTGACGGTCCTGGCGGTAATCCTGTTTTTCATGGTCCCGGTGGCCCTGCTCTCCGGGGTCATCACCACCCAATCGCTGGAATTGTATCAGTCCCTGAACAAGGGGCTGGAGGGGAAGTCCCTGGCGTCTCTGCTCGATGTCCAGATCGACCTGCTGCACCGCTTGCTCGACCGCCTGGGACTGCGGAATTACGACATCGATGTCTGGCGCTATATCGAGACCGCGCTGGCCTCCTTTTCCGATTTCATTTATAAGGAGATGACCATCGTCGCCAAGGGCTTCATCGGCGTCCTGCTCGATATCGTCATTGTCCTCTTCATCAGCTTTTTCCTTTTGGTGGACGGTGAAAAATTTCTGCGGGAGATCAACGCCGTCAGTCCCCTGGAAGACAGCCATCACCAGCGGATCGTCTCTCAGTTGGAACGGACCGTAAAGGCCACCCTCAAAGGATCGGTTATCGTAGCCCTGGTCCAGGGCGCCCTGGGCGGCATCGGTTTCTGGATCTTCGGCATCCCCTCGGCGGCTTTCTGGGGGGTCTGCATGCTCTTCAGTTCGGTCATCCCGCTGGTGGGAACGGCCTTGATCTGGGTCCCGGCCGCGGTATACCTGGCCCTGGCCCACTCCTTCTGGCTGGGCCTGGGGCTGGCCCTCTGGGGGGCCATCATCATCGCCGGGGCCGACAACGTCCTGCGCGCCGTCCTGCTCAAAGGAGAGGTGAACCTCCACCCCCTGCTGACGTTCCTGAGCGTTTTGGGCGGGCTCATGTACTTCGGATTTCTGGGGTTCATCCTGGGGCCTGTGGTGCTTTCCTCCCTGATGACCTTGTTCGACATCTACAAAAACGATTACCTGCAGGGAAAATTGATCTAGAACCCATATCAATCGGTCATTGCTGCAGGGTGGGATAAATAATGAGCGGAGATTGTCATTTTCATTCCAAGGGGGACTTATGAAAAAACAGATCCAAATAGGCTTTATCGGAGGCGGGAATATGGCCGAAGCCCTGATCAAGGGTTTGATCGGGGGCAAGATGATTACGCCCGGCCAATGCCGGATTTATGACGTCCTGCCGGGAAGGATGGACTATCTCAAGAAAAGCTATGGGGTCCAATCCGGTCGGGACGCCAAGCAGGTGGTGCAGGAAAGCCGTTTTGTATTTCTGGCCGTCAAACCCCAGCAGATCGCCCAGGCCCTGGCCGAGGCGGTTCCCTATTGGACGGCCGGCAAAGTCCTGATCTCCATTGCCGCCGGCATCACCCTGGAGCGGTTGGCCGGCTATTTTCCCAGCCCCCCGGCCCTGATCCGGGTCATGCCCAACACGCCGGCCCTGGTCCTGGCCGGTGTGAGCGCCCTGTGTAAAAACGCCACGGCCAGCGCCAAAGACCTGGAAGAAGCGGCCGCCCTGTTCGGGGCCGTGGGGGAAACCGTGCTGCTCGACGAGGCCCATTTCGACACGGTCACCGGTCTGTCCGGGAGCGGACCGGCTTATGTGTTCATCATTCTGGAGGCCCTGGCCGACGCCGGGGTCAAGCTGGGACTGCCCCGGAATATCGCCTCCAAGCTGGCGGCCCATACCGTGCACGGCGCCGGGCTGATGGCCTGCAATCCCGAGCGGACCTTCGGCCAGCTCAAGGAAATGGTCACCTCGCCGGGCGGGACAACCATGGCCGGTCTATACCGGATGGAAAAGGCCGGACTGCGGGGCATCCTCATGGACGCCGTGGAGGCCGC
>JALOOY010000361.1 GCA_025454185.1 Thermodesulfobacteriota bacterium | reverse complement strand
GGTCACGTAGAGCTTTCCGCAGCCCGTGTTGATCCGTTCCGTAACCCCCCGGGTCTGGTCCGGCCGGGGGCGGGGATTGATCCGCGGGCCTTCGACGGCCTTGCTCTTGCTCAGGTTGAGCACCTGGGCCTCCCGGCTGCCGTAGCGGTAGATGGTGACCCCCTTGCAGCCCTCGCGGTAGGCCAGCAGGTAGGCCGTTTTCACATCCTCCGGGGTGGCCTCCTCGGGAAAGTTGATGGTCTTGGACACGGCGTTGTCGGTGTGCCGCTGAAAAGCCGCCTGAATGCGGATATGCCACTGGGGATCGATGTCGTGGGCCGTGACGTAAACGGCCTTCAAATCGTCCGGCACGTCATCCCGGTGTTGGATGGACCCCTCCTTGGCGATTTCCTCCATGAGCTCGGGCCGGTAAAAGCCCCGTTCCTTGGCCGCTTTCTTGAAAAAGGAGTTCACTTCCACCATCTTGGTGCCGTCGAGCACCGTCCGGTAATAGGACACGGCAAAGAGGGGTTCGATGCCGCTGGAGGCCCCGGCAATAATGCTGATCGTCCCGGTGGGGGCGATGGTGGTGGTGGTGGCGTTGCGCATGAAGGCCGACCCCTTTTTACCGGGATCGTAGATGCTGCCCTTGAAATGAGGGAAATTCCCCCGTTCCTTACCCAGCAAGGCCGAGGCTTTGCGGGCTTCCGTGTGGATGAATTCCATGACCTCTTCGGCCAGTTCCACGGCCCGCTCCGAATTATAGCCAATCCCCAGTTGAATCAGCAGGTCGGCAAAACCCATCAGGCCCAGGCCGATCTTGCGGTTTCCGCGGGTCATCTTTTCGATCTCCGGCAGCGGATACCGGTTCACGTCGATCACGTTGTCCAGGAAATGGACGGCCTCGTGGATGGTGTGACGGAGCTTTTCGAAGTCCACTTTGCCCTTTCTGACCATGCGGGCCAGATTGATGGAGCCCAGGTTGCAGGATTCATAGGGCAGGAGGGGCTGCTCGCCGCAGGGGTTGGTAGCTTCGATGGCCCCCAGCCGAGGCGTGGGATTGTCCCGATTGATGCGGTCGATGAAGACCACCCCGGGCTCTCCGCTGCGCCAGGCGGAATGGACGATTTTATTGAACAGGGCCAGGGCCGAGACGGAGCGCACCGCCTTGCCCGAGTGGGGATTGATCAGTTCCACCTGCAGGTCCTTCTCTACGGCCTCCATGAAAGGATCCGTGATCAGGACCGAGATGTTGAAATTGTTCAAACGGTCGGTCTGCAGCTTGGCCTCGATGAATTTTTCGATATCCGGGTGGTCCACCCGCAGGAGCCCCATATTGGCCCCCCGCCGGGTCCCCCCTTGCTTGATGGTCTCGGTGGCCACGTCGAAGACGGTCATGAAGGAGATGGGGCCGCTGGAGATGCCGTGAGTCGACTTGACCATGTCCTTTTCCGGCCGGATCCTGGAAAAGGAAAAACCGGTCCCCCCCCCGCTTTTATGGATGATGGCCGTTTGCTTGATGGCCTCGAAGATGCTGTCGATGGAATCTTCCACCGGCAGGACGAAACAGGCGGAGAGCTGGCCCAGGGACCGGCCGGCATTCATCAGGGTGGGGGAGTTGGGCATGAAATCCAGCTCGGTCATCATGCGGTAAAAGGTCTCCTCGCTCTTCTTGATCCGGTCTTTTTTTCCGTACAGGCCGTCGGCCGAGGCGATCACCCGGGCCACCCGGCGGAACATGTCCTCCGGTTTTTCAATCACCTCCCCCTTGTCGTTTTTTCGAAGGTAACGCTTGTTCAAGACGATGAGGGCATTCGGGGTCAGGTGAATCTTGGGATTTCGGGCGGCCATAACAGAACCTCGCTTTAATCTTTAATATAGTATTAAATTTTCGTTATATTTCAGTATGTTGGAAATTTTTTTCACCGCAAAGCGGTAAATGGACTCTTGCAAAAAATTAAACTGATATTTCAAAAAATTATAGGGGTCTTCCCAGAGGCCGGTCGGCCGGGAAGGCGAGTGACATACAATATATAGATATTAGAAAACTTATCTACACAATAAGTGGTATTATATCGGGGCAGCGGGGAAGTTGCAACGAAATTTTTTCTCCAGAACAAGGAGCTGTTTTTTTAAGGAAATTCCGCCGCCGTAGCCGGTCAGGTTTCCGTCGGCTCCGATGACCCGGTGACAGGGGACCACCAGGGGAACCGGGTTGACGTGATTGGCCTGGCCTACGGCCCGCACAGCCTGGGGACGGCCGATCTGCTCCGCCATGTCCTTGTAACTCCGGGTCTCGCCGTAGGGTATCCGCGACAGCGCTTCCCAGACCTGGCGTTGGAAAGGGGTGCCCCGCAAATCGAGTGAAAGGGAAAAATCCCTGCGCCTGCCAGCCAGATATTCTTCAAGTTGATTATAGAGATCAATGAATATATAACTGTTTTGTATTAAAATACCTGGATTAAACAATTTAAGGATTGCCCCCAGGAAGTCCTCAATCGGATGGGCCGGGAGCGAAATACGGCAGAGTCCTTTTTCAGTTGCCGCCACCTGAACGCGCCCCAGTACGGGGAATTCCCGGGAATCGTAGTAAACGGCGGCAGCGGAAGCTACGCTTTTTTTCCCCATTTTGCCCCCTGAAATCCTCCGGAATTTTCCAGCGTCTCCCGGATCAAGGCCAGGGTCTTCCCTTTTTCCAAAGCCCAGACCGGCGCCGCCAAGGTGCTGGGGTTCGGATCACCGGTCAATCGCTGAATGACCCAGTGCGGAGGGACGATCTCTAAGAACCGGCAGACCCAGTCTACGTACTGTTCCCGGGTAAGCGGGCGGTAGCGTCCCTCTCGATACCAGGCCTCCAAGGGGGTGCCCCGGTTGATGAAGAGGGAATGGATCTTGAGCCCCTGAATATCCAGCTCGGACAGCCGGCAAGCCGTTTCCAAAACTTGCGCCAAGCCCTCTCCGGGAAGTCCCAGGATTACATGGACACAGATATTCAACCCCCGCCGGCGGGTTTCGGTCACGGCGGCGATAAAATCCGCCACGGTGTGGCCCCGGTTGATGCGCTGGAGTGTTTCCGGATGAAAGGACTGAAGTCCATATTCGACCCAAACCAGATGGGACGCCTGAAAAGAACCCAGCAGGTCAAGAATTTCCGGACCGACACAGTCTGGTCTGGTTCCTACGGACAGACCGACGACCGCTTCATCCGCCAGGGCTTCCCGGTACAGGTGCTCCAGGACCGGCAGCGGGGCGTAGGTATTGGAAAAGGCCTGAAAATAAGCAATGAATTTTTCCGCGCCGTAGCGCCGCTGGAGAAAGGCCTTACCCTGCCCGATCTGGTCCCGGATCTCCGGCAGTCGCCGGGCCGCACCGCTTCCGGAACCCAGTCCGTCGCAGTAGATACACCCACCCCATCCCTTGGTTCCGTCCCGGTTCG
>JALOOY010000360.1 GCA_025454185.1 Thermodesulfobacteriota bacterium | reverse complement strand
ACCGGTGTTGAAGCCTGGGCCGGGGTACCGGGCGTTACTTTCCCCTGGGCCTTTTCCGTCGCTTTTTCAGCCGCCGGGGGGGTCAAGACCGTAGCTGGCGGGGCCGTGTCGGCCGGGGGAGGGGACGTTGGCTTGGGAGCAGTCATAACCAGGTGTTCCTGATTTTTCTTGCCCAGTTGATCGTAAAAATCCAGTTGGGGCTTAAGGATTTCCCCCTGGGGACCGGCTGGGGGTTGCTCGGAGGGCATGTACTTATCCATGAGGGCCTTTTTTTCCTGCTGCAGCTTGGAGATCTGGACCTTCATGGCCTGGGTGATGGTATCGGCCACGATACCGCGCCCCACGATGATCCCCAGGATAAAGACCCAGGAGAGGATAAACAGGGAAGCCGCAATGGTAATCAGAAGCTGGGTACGGCTGAGCTCCACAAAAAAGCGTTTCCGGCGGTTTACCGGCTGCGGTTGAGGCATAACGTACCTTTCTAGAAAAAACCTTAGTGCAGGATTCTATAATTTGAACAACGTATAAGCTCAAAAAAAATGAAGGTTTTGGCCACTCTGGGTGAAGCCCTGCAGCACCTTGTCATGCCGGTGAAAACCGGCATCCAGGAGGGAAAGGGCCCGTGCTCCCTGTCCCGCCGCCGGCGGGATGGCCTTCGCCAGGATGACCAGAATAGGCAGTTTTAATTACGACATGGAGCACTTGGGTACCGTCTGCGGCGGGCACCCGCGAACTATAAAAATTTTGTATTTAGCTCCTTCGCCGAACGCCGAACGGTATTTTCGTATCAAGTTGATTTTGGCCGTTCTATGTTCGTATTTTTCCCCTTACATCTTCTCCGGCGCATCCACGCCCAAAAGGTTAAGGGCATTCTTGATTACGATCCCCACGGCCCGGGCCAGGAGCAGCCGGGCCAGGCTCAATTCCGTATCGTCGCCGATGAAGCGATTATGGTTGTAATAGTGATGAAACAGGCCGGCCAACTCACCCAGATAGCTGGTCAGTCGATGAGGTTCCAGGGCCTGAGCGGCGGCGCTGACGACTTCCGGATACTCGGTAAGGGTTTTGCACAATTCCCGTTCCTCCGGCAGCGCCAGCAGATGGAGGCTGTTGAAACTCAGCGGGCTGGCCTCCAATTCCTGCCCGGCGGCAACCCGCAGGACGCTCTGAACCCGGGCATGGGCGTACTGAACATAGAAAACCGGATTTTCCAGAGATTGCTTTTTGGCCACCTCCAGATCGAAGTCCAGCGGGCTGTCGGAGCGGCGGGTTAAAAAGGTGTAGCGGGCCGCGTCCTTGCCCACCTCGTCGATGACGGCCCGCAGGGTCACGAATTCCCCGGCCCGGGTGGACATGGCTACGGGCTGGCCCTCCCGGAGGAGGTTGACCAACTGGACCAGGACTACGGTCAGCTTCTCCGGGTCCAGCTCCAGGCTTTTTAAGGCGGCTTTCAAACGGGGGACGTAGCCGTGATGGTCCGCGCCCCAGATGTCGATAACCTGATCGAAGCCGCGTCCGAATTTTTCGAGATGATAGGCCATGTCCGAGGCAAAATACGTCTTGGCCCCATTGGAGCGGACCACCACCCGGTCTTTCTCATCGCCGTAGGCGCTGCTTTTGAACCAGAGGGCCCCTTCGGATTCGTAAAAGATTTCTGAGCCGCGCAAACGCTCGATGAGCGCGTCCACCAGCCCTCGGGTATAGAGGCTGGTCTCGCTGAACCAGTGATCGAAGCCGATCCCGAAAGCGGCCAAGTCTTCCCGGATCCCCTGCAGGATTTTTTCTTGTCCCCGACGGGAAAAAAAAGCCAGGTCCTCCTGCAGCGCCTCAGGATTTTCCTGCAGGATTTCCCGGGCGATATCGCTGATGTAGTCCCCCCGGTAGCCGTTTTGGGGGAAGGTGATCTCCCGGCCGGAAATCTCCAGGGCCCGGGCCTGGATGGATCGTCCCAGGGTTTCCATCTGGGTGCCCATGTCGTTTAAGTAATATTCCGTTTCCACCGTATGGCCGGTAGCGTGGAGCAGGGCGGCCAGGGCGCCCCCCAGGGCTGCCCCCCGACCATGGCCGATGTGCAGCGGACCGGTGGGATTGGCGCTGACAAATTCCACCTGCACCTTCCGGCCCGTTCCCCAATCCATTCGGCCATAGGCCTCGCCGCGGAGGATGATCTGGAGCAGGGTCCCGTGAAAGGCCTGGTCCTTCAGGAAAAAATTGATAAACCCCGGTTTAGCCACTTCCACCCGCTCCAGCCAGGTGAGGTTGGCCGGCAGCCGGCCGGCCAGGTCCTGGGCTATATGGAGCGGCGAACGTTTGAGTACCTTGGCCAGGCCCAGGGCCACGTTGGTGGCATAGTCGCCGAACTGGGCATTTTTGGGAATGGAAACCAACACCGGGAAAGCGGCCAGGGCCTCCGGATCACCGGCGCCCTCCAGCAGCGGCAAAGCGTTTCGAATCAGTTCGACCAATTGTTCCCGCAAGAGTTCAGGTTCTCCTTGTCAAAACGTAAAATAAAGGTTCAATTCAGATCAAAAAAATTTTAAATTTTTCTGATCTGAATTAAATAGTTTAACTTTTTTAATGTCTTTAGTCAAATCCTTCGTCCAAAATTTCTCGGATGGCTTGGGCGGAGACTCGACCCAGCCCCTCCACCATAAGCAGGTCATCCACGGTGCCATTCAGGACCCCGATTACAGAGCCAAAATGATCCAGCAACCTCCGGGCCAGCTTGGGACCCACGTGGGGAAGTCCCTGCAATAGGCATAATTGTTTTGACTGCAATCGTTTCGGTCGATAGTTCCCCCGTACCGTCAACAGGGACGCGCCGCTTTCCTCCTGGCGGCCTATGGTTAAAAAGATGTCCCGGGTCTCTTCCCGGGATTTCGAGAAAAGAACTGGGATATACCATATAACCTGGGTTGATAAAAGGGCGCCTCTGATCGCCCGGGGGTCAAAAGACAGGTCCGTTGCATAGGGGTCGCCTTCAATAAGCAGCAGGGGGCGCCGGCAATGCTTTTTCAGCCTGGAGAGCTGCCTGAATAACCGCCCGTCCATGATGGAGATCAAAAAATCACCGGCGGTCTTCCGTTCAACAGTTATTTCCCCGTTGATCAGGTAATCCCCATACGGTAAGGCGGCGATTTCCATTTCCGGGTCGATCTCCCGGAGAAGGGATAAAAGATCGTGGTCCCGCTCACGATGATCCGCTTGGATTTTCATAGGCCATACCCCCAAGGATTTGATTCCGGTTTCATAGGAAGCAAGAAAAATACCATCCGCTGGAAGAGCATTCCCTTAGCTTCATTGAATCAAAGATGTCCCTGATAAAAATAGAAGTGAACCTCCTGCGCAACGGAGTGGGCAGGTGATTTACAGGGGAGCAGGCCGCGGACCGCGGGCGGGGCGCCGGCCCCGCAAAA
>JALOOY010000359.1 GCA_025454185.1 Thermodesulfobacteriota bacterium | reverse complement strand
CTGCAGCGCTTCGAAGGCAAGGCGAAACGGGTGATCCGGGAGACCTAATACGAAAATAAAGACGAACGTCCAACAGCGAATGGAGGTAATGTAGCACAGCCCCGCGTCTGGCGGGGCTGTGCCTTACGGCAGCCCATTTCATGTTTCGCGTGCTTTCGCCCCGAGCAGGGGGGGTTAAGGAATCCAGGGCTAAGCTTCCCCCTGCAGTAGCCTCAACTCCTCTTCCCCCACCACCTCCAGCAGCACTTCCCCCACCACCCGGGCGCACTCGCCCACGAAACGGGTGCATTCGTCGCGCCGCCCGTCGATCCGGCGGGCCTTGACATCCTCCGGGTCGTACCAGTTGCAGCGGGAAATGGTCTGGCAGGAGGTATCCCCGTAACGGCTGACGGCCAGGTCCTTCAAGCGGTCGTATACGGTCTTGATCGTCGCGGTGAGCCGGCTGTCCTCCATATCCTGGGGGCCGGCCTTGCCGAAAAGGGCTCCCACCACCTGTACCGCCCCGGCAATGGCGCCGCAGAAATCGCCGCGGTAGCAGCCGCCGGTCAATCCGGACATGGCCCGCAGGACCGTGTCCCGCTCCTCCTCCCCGATCATATCCAGGCCCACGGCCAGGATGGCCTGGGCTCAGTAAAGGTCCCCGGCAAACAGCTCCATGGCGCGCGTCTGCATGACTTCCGGTGTAATCATAGGGACTCCCTTCATTCAAGACGCCGGAAGGCTTATCCCGGCGTCGCTGGTTTTAATATTGGGCCAAGCAAAATACGTCGTGGGCGGACGATAGTATTCCATACGAAAAACAGAGGGAAATGTCAAAAATAGTTATATGTACTGATCCACCAGTTCGTTCAGAAAGGTTTCCAGCCCTTCCGGATGCTGGGTTCGCACTTCGGCGATGGCCCTTTCGATTTTTTTCCGCAGGACCTGGTCCTCCAGGTCCCGCACGGAGCGGTAGGCCCCGCCCCGGCGGCCGAAGCGGTAGATCAGTTTTTCCTCCGGGGGCAGGAAACGGTAGGCGTCGATGGCGGCCAGCATTTTGCCCTTGTCCTGGGGCAGTTTCCCGGAAACGTCCTCCAGCAGGTTCATGATGTGGTCCGAGGTGACGGTGCTGTTGATGCCCTCCAAATGATCGATCAGCAACCGCAGCTCCTCGGCCGCTTCGTCGTCGGTCAGGGGCGTGAAGGTCCCTTCGTGGACCAGGGCCTTGAGCGGTATGCGGTCCGGGACCCGCAGGGAACGAATGCGAATATAATCCGGGTCGATGGCGTTCAGGACCCGGGCCGTTTCCAGGGCGTGGTCCTCCCAAAGCTCTTTCCCGCCCAGTCCGGGCATGATGTATTCCGACACCGAGAGGCCGGCCGCTTTCAGTTTCCGGCCGGCCTCGATATGCTCGGCGGCGGTGACCCCTTTTTTCATCAGGGCCAGGACCCGATCGGAGCCGCTTTCCAGCCCGAGGTGGACCCGATCCAAACCGGCCAATCGCAGGGACTGCAGTTCTTCCACTGTTTTCCGGGCCGTCGTCTTGGCCCGGGCATAGGTAGTGATCCGGTTGACCCAGGGGACCTCCTGCCGCAGAAAATCCAGCATGGCCTTCAATTCGGCCGTGGGCAGTACCAGGTTGTTGGCATCCTGGAGGAAGACGTTGAATTCGCGGTAGTACATCCAGGCCGCCACATTGCGGTAGGCTTGGGAATAGGCGGCCGACTGAAACACCCGGGCAATGACCGCGTCGTCTATCTCGCCGCCGGAGCCTGTCTTCCAGGAAAGGTCTTTCAGATCCTCAATGATTTTTTTGATGGTGCGGATGTCCTCCTGCACCTCGGCCACCGAACGGCGGGAGAAAGTCCGCCCTTTGTACACCGGGCAGAACAGGCATTGATTCCAGGAACAGTTTCGGGTTACCCGCAGCAGGAGGCTCCGGGCCTCGTTGGGGGGGCGTATAGGCCCCTGTTCAAAATCCAAATTTTTGTTTTCGCTCATGGGTGGTCCTTTTGCTTGGTTATCCGACGGATCGGTCGGATCCGACCGATCCGTCGGATCTTATAATAATCACCTATTCCCAAATTGGCAACGATTCCCTATAATAGCTGCCCATGTCCCCCTACCGCCTTCTGGTGCCGGTTTTTCTCGTGGCTCTGCTGGTCACCCTGCTGGCCGTGGGGCGGCAGGAGAGCGGTCGCCCCTGGAAAGTGATCCAGCAGAAAGCTTTTCCGGCCCCGCCCCGGGTGCGGGAACTCTATCTGCCCCACTGGCAGACCCGGGAACGGTGCCTGACCTGCCATTTCGGCATCGAGGAAATATCGGCCGCGCACCCGATCCAGAGTTTCGGCTGTACCATCTGTCACGGCGGCAACGGCCTGGCCTTAGACAAAGACCTGGCCCACCAGGGCCTCCTGGGGGGGGCCAACCCCTCGGACTTCCGCGTAGTCCGGCGCACCTGCGGGCGGACAGCCCCGGACGGCACCCGCTGCCACGACGGCCATCCGGAAATGGAAAAAAACATGACCCGGACTGCTCCCCGGAGCCTCATGGCCACCATGGCCGGGGTCATCGCCGGGCTGCGCTACACCTGGGGGGCCCAGGAGACCCCGGAGGCCGTCTACGGGTCGATGGGCGTCCAAAGTCCGGATAAAAAGCTGGCCCCCATCCCGGTCCGGGAGCGGTTATCGTTCAGAAGGGGCGCTGACGGAAAGTTCATAACCCGGGACGATTTGGGCCAGCCCATCGCCGTCTCCGGCCAGTTGGCCGACGATCACTGGCGGAAATTCTGCAGCCGCTGCCACCTCTACAGCGATCGGCCTTCCGGCCCCAGCGCCCACGGGGGAGGCTGCGCCTCCTGCCACGTAACCCGAAATGAAAAAGGGACCTACGAAGGTGGTGACCGCACCCTGCCCCGCGAAAAAGCCGGTTACGGCCGGCAGCACCGACTATCGGCCGCCCCCCCCGTGAGCCAGTGCCTGCGCTGCCACAACCGCAGCGGCCGGATCGGGCTGACCTACAGTGGCCTGTTCGAATCCGACCAGTACGGGACCCCTTATCAGTCAGGCGGCCTGAACAAGAACCGTCTCAGCGGCGGCCGCTTCGTCCAGCACCTGACCCCCGATATCCACTTTGAAAAGGGCCTGCACTGCATCGACTGCCACCTGGCCCGGGAGATCATGGGCGACGGCCGGGTCCATTCCCGTATGTACGAGGCCGTGGAGATTCGCTGCGAGGACTGCCACGGCACGGAACACCGCCCCCCCCGCCGTTATACCGTCCTTACCGAAAAGGACCCGGTCATCTGGACTTCCACTCACCAGAAAGCGAAGCCGGTGCAGGTGGGCGACGTGCTGCTGGCTTCTTCCCGGGGCAATCCGTTTCCCAACATCCGGCTGAGAAAAGAGGGCTGGGTCCTCTACGGCAAGGGGGACGGCCGGC
>JALOOY010000008.1 GCA_025454185.1 Thermodesulfobacteriota bacterium | reverse complement strand
AGTCGCCGTAATGGAAGAAGAATAGCCTCAGGGAGACCGCTTTTGCCCACGAATCCAGTCCATTGATCCGGAGCTCAACCGCAATGGAAACGATCAAAATCGCGGTGGATGCCATGGGCGGGGATCGGGCACCCGGGGCCGTGGTGCAGGGCGCCGTCCAGGCCGCCGGGGAATTGGGTGTGCCCATAGTCCTGGTGGGCCAAAAGGAGGCGATCAACCGGGAGCTGGCCGGGCTGACCTACAATCCGGATCTGATCGGCATCACCCACTGCTCCGAGGCGGCGACCATGGCGGATTCCCCCATCGACGTGATCCGGCGCAAAAAAGACGCTTCCATCCGGGTGGCCCTGGACCTGCTGAAACGGGGCGAGGTGCAGGGGGTGGTCAGCGCGGGGAATTCCGGGGCCACCATGGCCCTGGCCGTGGTGGTGCTGGGCAAGCTGCCGGGCGTGGAACGGCCGGCTTTAGGGGCTATTCTCCCGGGCCCGCACCAGCCGACCCTGCTCATCGACGTGGGGGCCAACGTGGATTGCACGGCCGGGCAGTTGATCCAATTCGCCATCATGGCCGAATCCATGGCCCGCTACATCATGAAGCGGAACAACCCGCGCATCGGGCTGCTCAGCATCGGCGAGGAGGCCTCCAAGGGGAACGAACTGGTCCGGGAGACGGCCGCCGGCCTGCGCAGGATTCCCTTCAACTTCATCGGCAACGTGGAAGGGCGGGATCTCTTCAGCGGCAAGGTCGACGTCATCGTCTGCGACGGGTTTGTGGGCAACGTATGCCTGAAGTTGAGCGAGGGGCTGGCCGAGGCCCTGGGCCTGATGCTCAAAGAGGAAATCGGCCGGGCCGGGGTCGCCACCAAACTCGGCGCCCTGCTGATGAAACCGGCCTTTGCCGGGTTTTCCAAAAAGGTGGATTACGCCGAATACGGCGGGGTCCCCCTGCTGGGTGTGAAGGGGGTCGTGGTCATCAGCCACGGGGCCTCCGGTCCCAAGGCGGTCAGGAACGCCATCCGGGTGGCCCGCCGGGGGGCGCAGAACCGGATTACCGATCAGGTTTCCGAGAGCCTCAACCGCTACGATGCGTATTATCGCAAATTGAAGCCGCACCGCTTCTGGGACAGCTTCATGCGCAAGAACGCCTGAGAAAAATTTCCAAGAGAAGACAAGGAGCCCTGGCATGGATTACTTCCTGACCGAAGAGCAGCAGATGATCAAGGAAATCGCCCATAAGATCGCCGAGGAGCGCATCAAACCGGTACGGGCTGAATTGGACGAGAAGGAGGAGTTCCCCACGGAGCTGCTGAAGGTCATCGCCCAGTCCGACCTCTTCGGCGTGGCCATCCCCCAGGAGTACGGCGGGTTCGGGGGCGGCTGCCTGGAGAACTGCCTGGCCGTGGAAGAGCTTTCCCGGGCCTGTCTGGGCGTCTCCACCAGTTTCGCGGCCAGCGGTCTGGGGGCCTATCCGATTCTCCTTTTCGGGAGCGAGGAACAGAAACAGACCTATCTGCCGGACATCGCCTCCGGCCGGCGCCTGGCCGCCTTCGGCCTGACCGAATCCACGGCCGGCAGCGACGCCGGGGGCATCCTGACCACGGCCCAGATCCGGGGGGACGAATATATCCTGAACGGGACCAAACAATGGATCACCAATGGCGGGGAAGCGGAAATCTATACCGTCATCGCCATCACCGACCGCGCCAAGGGGGCCCGCGGCGCCAGCGCCTTCATCGTGGAAAAGGGGGACCCCGGTTTCGGTTTCGGGAAAAAAGAGAGCAAGATGGGGATACGGGCCTCGGCTACCCGGGAATTGGTCTTCAACCAGTGCCGTATACCCAAAAGCCGGCTTATCGCCCGGGAAGGTATGGGTTTCATCGTGGCCATGAAAACCTTCGATCAATCCCGCCCGGGGGTGGGAGCCCAGGGGGTCGGGGTGGCCCAGGGTGCTTTGGAGGAAGCCATTCAATACGGCCGGACCCGGGTGCAGTTCGGCAAACCCATTATCACCTTCCAGGCCGTTCAGCACATGCTGGCCGACATGGCCACCCAGACCGAGGCGGCCCGGGCCCTGGTCTATGCCGCGGCCCGTTTTGTGGACAGCGGGGCCAAGGACGTCTCCAAGATTTCGGCCATGGCCAAGGTCTTTGCCACCGATGTGGCCATGAAAGTGACCACCGACGCCGTGCAGGTACTCGGCGGCACCGGCTATATGCGGGATTACCCGGTGGAAAAGATGATGCGCGACGCCAAGATTCTCCAGATCTACGAAGGGACCAATCAGATCCAGCGCAACGTCATCGGCCAGGAGTTGAATAAAGAAGGGGGAAGGAAAAAATAAAGGCAAATCCGAAATCCGAAATCCCGGGCAGTTTATACTCCGCCCCAAGTTTGGTTCGGGGTGTTTGTTTCGGTTATTTGAATTTTGGGATTTTGTTCCTTGTTTCGAATTTCGTGCTTCGGATTTCGGATTTCGGATTTAACCGTAGCCGTTAGATAACAGAGTCTTCTATGCATATTATCGTCTGTCTCAAGCAAGTACCGGATGCTCGTCAGGTCCGACTGGACCCGGAGACCCACACCCTGATCCGCCAGGGGGTGGAGAGCATCATCAATCCCTATGACCTCTACGCCCTGGAAGCCGGGCTGCGGATTCGGGACGAGCGGGGGGGGAAGGTAACGGTCCTGACCATGGGACCGCCCCAGGCCGAGGATTCACTGCGGGAAGCCATCTCCTATGGGGCCGATGAGGCCGCCCTGCTTTCGGACCGGGCCTTTGCCGGCGCGGATACCTGGGCCACTTCCTTCACCCTGGCCCGGGGGGTGGAAAAACTCGCTCCTTTTGACCTGATCCTCTGTGGAAAACAGGCCGTGGACGGCGATACGGCCCAGGTGGGACCCGGCTTGGCCGAAAGGCTGGGCCTGCCCTATGCGACCTGGGTGCGGAAGATCGAGGCGGTGGAAGAGGACCGTATTCGCGTACAGCGCCTCATGGACGACGGGTACGACCGCCTGGAAATTACCCTGCCGGCCCTGTTGACCGTGGTCAAGGAGATCAACGAGCCCCGGGTGCCCTCCCTGAAGGGCAAGATGCGGGCCAAGACCCAAAAAATTCCGCTTTACGGGGCCGCGGACCTGGGGGCCGATGCGGGACAAGTGGGGTTGAGCGGATCGTATACCCAGGTCATGCGGGTCTTTGCCCCGGTCCGCCGGCGCGAACGGGAAATGCTCCAGGGGCCGGTGGAGAAGCAGGTCCATGACCTCTGGGTGAACCTGAAAAACCGGCAGTTGATCCCCTTCGATGTGGCCGGGAGCCGGTGAGGATGGCATGAGCGCTACCCTTTTGATCGATACGGACCTGTGCTCGGGTTGTGAAAGCTGTGTGTCCGTCTGCCCTTTTTCGGCCTTGTCCATGGCGGACGGGAAGCCGCTGGTCAACGACCAGTGCACACTCTGCGGGGCCTGCGCCGAGATCTGTCCCGAAGGGGCCATCCGGGTCCCCGAGGCCGCCCCGGCCGCCGGGCCGGACCCGGCCTACCGCGGGGTCATGATTTTCGCCGAACAGCGCCTGGGCCGGGTGGCGGAGGTGGCCTTCGAGCTCCTGCATAAAGGACGGGAGCTGGCCGACACCCTGGGCGTAACCCTGACGGCGGCCCTGCTGGGCCGGGAATTGGACGGGCCGGCCCGGGAATTGCTTCGCTACGGGGCCGATCGGGTCTATACGGTGGACGATCCCCGGCTGGAGGGTTTTACCGATGAAGCCTACGGGGAGGCCCTGACCCAGATCATCCGCTCGGTAAAGCCGGAAATCCTCCTGGCCGGGGCCACGCCCATCGGCCGGTCCTTCATCCCCAAGACCGCCACCCAGGTGGGGACGGGTTTGACCGCCGACTGCACCGAACTGGAAATCGATGCGGAGAAGCGGCTGCTCCTCCAGACTAGGCCGGCCTTCGGGGGCAACATCATGGCCACCATCACCTGCCCGCAGCGGCGGCCCCAGATGGCTACCGTCCGGCCCAAGGTCCTGAAGAAAGGGGCCCCCTCGGACAGCCCGGCCGGGGAAATCGTTCCCTTTAACCTGGATTGGTCCGGGATTTCCGGGAAGACCCGGCTGCTCGAGATCGTGGAGGAATTGTCCGAGAAAGTCCGCCTGGCCGAGGCCGATGTCATCGTGGCCGGCGGGCGGGGCCTGCAGGAGGCCAAACATTTTTCCCTGATCCGGGAGCTGGCCGAGCTGCTCGGCGGCGCGGTGGGGGCTTCCCGGGGGGCCGTGGATTCCGGCTGGATCCCCTATGCCCATCAGGTGGGACAGACGGGCAAGACCGTGGCCCCCAAGCTGTACGTGGCCATCGGCGTCTCCGGGGCCGTCCAGCACCTGGTGGGCATGCAGTCGGCGGAGACCATCGTGGCTATCAACAGCGATCCCCAGGCCCCTATCTTTGACGTGGCCACCTATGGTATAGTGGGCGATCTTTTCGAGGTGGTGCCGGAGATGATCCGGCAGTTGAAGGCGGCGGGGGGATAGAATTCCAGTAGAAAATAACAATAATTCTAAAGGGTAAATTCGAAATCCGAAATTCGAAATTCGAAACAAATTCAAATGACCGAAATTCAAAATTCAAAACACCGGCGCTTAGAACTCGAAGGCCAGCGAATGGCAGGTTTCGGATTTTCCTGGGGGGAGATTCTTTCGGTCATTTGAATTTTGAACATTGTCGTTTGTTTCGGATTTCGTGCTTCGAATTTCGGATTTAACGAAGTTTTCTACAAAACCAAAGATTTCAAAGGATGTTAATATGGCCGATGAAAAGATTATTTTGGTAACCGGCGCCTCCCGCGGCATCGGCCGGGCCATTGCCCTGCGCCTGGCCCGCCCGGGCGCCGTGCTGCTGCTGAATCATTACGATCCCCAGCCCGAGGCGGCCGAACAGACCCTAAAGGAGATCCAGGAAAAAGGGGCCGCCGGCCGGATCCTCTACTTCAACGTGGCGGATTTTCAGGAGACCCAGGCCCGGGTGGAGGAAATGCTCAAGGAATACGGCCGGATCGATGTGCTGGTCAACAACGCCGGCATCACCCGGGATACGCTGCTCATGCGCATGAAAGAGGCCGATTGGGACCTGGTCCTGCAGGTGAACCTGAAAGGGGTCTTCAACTGCACCCAGGCCGTGCTGCGCGCCATGATCAAAAACCGTTCCGGCAAGATCGTCAACATCACCTCGGTGGTGGGCGCCATCGGTAATGCCGGCCAGGCCAACTACGCCGCCTCCAAGGCCGGAGTCATCGGTTTTACCAAATCGGTGGCCAAAGAGGCCGCGGGGCGGGGGATCAACGTCAATGCCGTGGCCCCCGGTTTTATCGATACGGAGATGACCGCCGTCTTGTCGGAGACGGTCCGCCAGGAATTTTTGCGGTCCATCCCCCTGGGGCGCAGCGGCCAGCCGGAGGAGATCGCCGAACTGGTGGCTTTTCTGGTGTCTGAGGCTTCCGCCTACATCACCGGTCAGGTGATCCACATCAACGGCGGCCTATATATGTAAAAACCATTCGCCATTCGCTTGGATGCTGGCTGAGCGGTTTTGCCAACCAAAAAAATGAAAGGAGGGTGTAACCCGATGACCGTAGAAGAAAAAGTAAAGGCCATTATCTGTGAACAATTGAGCGTATCCCAGGAGGATGTAGTCTCCCAGGCTTCCTTTGTGGACGACCTGGGGGCCGATTCCCTGGACCTGGTGGAAATGATCATGGCCATGGAAGAGGCTTTCAATATCTCCATTGCCGACGAGGATGCGGAAAAAATCAAGACCGTCCAGGACGCCATCGATTATATCCAGGCCCATTCCAAATAAGCGGAGGCCGCCCTTCAATCCCGAAAGGAGGAAGTAGGTCGTGAAACGACGCGTGGTGGTGACCGGTTTGGGACTGGTGACCCCGGTGGGGATCGGCGTTGCCGAGACCTGGGAGGCCCTGTGCCGGGGAAAATCCGGGATCGGCCCGATCACCCGTTTTGATGCCGGCGCCTATAAAACCCGGATCGCCGGCGAGGTCAAGGGCTTCAGGGCCGAAGACTTCATGTCCCCGAAGCTGGTCAAACGGCTGGACGTGTTCATTCACTACGCCCTGGCGGCGGCCCGCATGGCCCTGGAGGAGTCGCGGCTCACCATCACCCCCGCGCTGGCGCCGCAGGTGGGCGTGCTGACCGGCTGCGGCCTGGGGGGGCTCTACACGATTGAAGCCACCCACAACGTGCTGCTCTCCCGGGGACCGGACCGGGTCAGCCCCTTTTTCATCCCCATGATCATCGCCAATATGGCCCCCGGCCAGATCGCCATCGAGCACGGGGCCAAAGGCCCCAACCTGTCCGTGGAGACGGCCTGCGCCGCCGGCGCCCATGCCATCGGCGATTCTTTCAAGCTCATTCAACGCGGGGCCGCCAAGGCCATGATCTGTGGCGGGGTGGAATCCGTCATCGCCCCGCTGGCCGTTTCCGGCTTCAATGCCATGCGCGCCCTATCCACCCGGAACGACGAGCCGGAAAAGGCCTCCCGTCCCTTCGAGAAGGACCGGGACGGCTTCGTCATGGGAGAGGGCAGCGGGCTCATGGTCCTGGAAGACCTGGAATTCGCCCGGGAGCGGGGGGCCTCTATCCTGGCGGAGATCGTGGGCTACGGGTTGACCGGGGACGCCTATCACATGACGGCCCCTTCCCCGGACGGGGACGGGGCCATCCGCTGTATGCGCATGGCCCTGGAGGATGCCGGCGTGTCCCCCGAAGAAGTGCAGTATATCAATGCCCACGGGACCTCCACGGATTTGAACGACGCGGCCGAAACCAAGGCTATCAAGGAAGTCTTCGGGGGGCACGCCTATCGTCTGGCGGTGAGCTCCACCAAGTCCATGACCGGCCATCTGCTGGGCGGGGCCGGGGGCGTGGAAGGGGTTTTCACGGTGCTGGCCATCCGGGAAGGTCTCCTGCCGCCGACGATCAATTATGAGACGCCGGATCCGGATTGCGACCTGGACTATGTGCCCAACCAGGCCCGCCGGGTCGATATCACCTACGGTCTGTCCAATTCCTTCGGTTTCGGCGGTACGAACGCCGTGCTCCTCTTTAAAAAATATGGCTCCTAAAAAAAAGAAAATCGAGGTGCTGCTGGGGGCCGACCACGGCGGGGTAGCCTTGAAGGACGAACTGCTGCCTTTTTTGACGGCCCGCCATGTAATCTGGAAAGACCTGGGGACCTTCGGGGACGCGGCGGTGGATTACCCGGATATCGCCTGGCAGGTGGCCCGGGCCGTGGCCGGCGGCGAGGCCGCCAAAGGGATCCTCATCTGCGGCAGCGGGATCGGCATGGCCATAACGGCCAACCGGGTGCCCGGCGTCCGGGCCGCCGTGTGCAACGATTTGTATTCGGCCCGCCTGGCCCGGGCCCACAACGATGCCAATATCCTGGCCCTGGGCGGTCGGATCATCGGCGCCGGGCTGGCCCGGGAAATCGTCGCCCTTTTCCTGACCACCCCGTTCGAAAAGGGGCGGCACCTGCGCCGAATTCGTAAGATGGAGGGGGGTTGCTCGTGAGCGGAACGAAAGGAATAGGGGGGCCGATCCTGCGGCGGGTCGATCCGGAACTGGCCCTGGTCCTGCGGGGTGAACTGAAACGTCAGACCGAGAAGCTGGAATTGATCGCCTCGGAAAATTTCGCCAGCCAGGCCGTCCTGGAGGCCCAGGCCACGGTGCTGACCAATAAATACGCGGAGGGCTATCCCGGCAAGCGCTATTACGGCGGCTGCGAATTCGTGGACCGGGTGGAAACCCTGGCCATCGAACGAGCCAAGACCCTGTTTAAAGTCACTTACGCCAATGTGCAGCCCCACTCCGGTTCGCAAGCCAACATGGCCGTCCTTTTCGCGGCCCTGAAACCCGGCGACACCATACTGGGCATGGACCTGGCCCACGGGGGGCACCTGACCCACGGCAGTCCGGTCAGCTTCTCGGGCCGGTTTTTCCAGGTCTACTCCTATGGGGTGGAACGGGAAAGCCAGCGCATCGACCTGAACCAGGTGGCCTACCTGGCCAAGCAAACCCGCCCCAAACTGATCATCGCCGGGGCCAGCGCCTATTCCCGGGTTATCGATTTCCCGGCCTTCGAACAGATTGCCCGCCAGGTGGGGGCCTTTTTCATGGTGGACATGGCCCACATTGCCGGCCTGGTGGCCGCCGGGGTCCATCCTTCCCCGGTGGCCTTTGCTGATTTCATCACCTCCACGACCCATAAGACCCTGCGCGGGCCCCGCGGGGGCTTGATCCTGGCGCCTGAAAAATACCAGAAAACACTGAACAGCCAGATCTTTCCCGGCATCCAGGGCGGACCCATGATGCACACCATCGCCGCCAAGGCGGTGGCCTTCCAGGAAGCCCTGACCCCGGAATTCCGGACCTACCAGAAACAGGTGGTGGCCAATGCCCGCAAACTGGCCGGGGCCTTGAAGGGCCACGGTTTCCAGCTCGTTTCCGGCGGGACGGACAATCACATCATCCTGCTGGATCTGACTTCCAAAAACGTCACCGGCCGGGAGGCGGAAGCCGCCCTGGACGCGGCAGGGATCACGGTCAACAAAAACAGCATCCCTTTTGAAACCCGCAGTCCCCAGATCACCAGCGGGGTCCGGATCGGGACCCCGGCCGTAACCACCCGGGGCATGCAAGAAGGGGACATGACCCGCATTGCCGGGTTTATTGACCGGGTGCTGCAAGACCCGGGCAATGGCCGACTGCTTAAGACCGTCCGGGCCGAGGTGAGGGACTTCTGTCGCGGCTTCCCCCTGTTTCCGCGTATCGGACTCTAACGGCAAATGGCGGCCTGGAGCGGTAAACGAAGAATGAAATCGGAGTATTGGAGTAATGGAGTATTGGAGTGTTGGAACTACGATTTTTGGGGACCATTACTCCATTACTCCAGCACTCCATTACTCCAGTTCCGATGAGTCCGCCTGTGTCCCGCCCCGCCTGGAACGATTACTTCATGGATATTGCCGACCTGGTGGCCAAAAGGTCCACCTGTCTTCGCAGAAGGGTGGGGGCCGTGGCGGTCAAGGACAAACGCATTTTGGCCACGGGGTACAACGGGGCGCCCTCCGGTATCCCCCATTGCCTGGACGTGGGGTGTCTGCGGGAACAGGAAGGGATCCCCTCGGGAGAAAGGCATGAGTTGTGCCGGGGCCTCCACGCCGAACAGAATGTGATCATCCAGGCGGCCTACCACGGCGTCTCGATCCAGGGGGCCACCCTGTATTGCACCAATCTCCCCTGTCTGATCTGCTCCAAGATGTTGATCAATGCCGGTGTTCGGGAGATTTTTTTCCGGGAGGGCTATGCGGACCGGCTGTCAGCCGAGATGCTGGCCGCGGCCGGGGTGCCTTTGACCGTGCTGTCCTGAAGCCCCGGGGAGAGGGACAGGCTTTGAATAAGGAAGACGCGCAGGGTCAGCCATGAAATGTCCGTATTGCGGATCGTTCAACAATAAGGTGGTGGACTCCCGTTTGAGCAAGGAAGGGCAACTCATTCGCCGCCGGCGGGAGTGCGAGGGCTGTGAAAAGCGCTTCACCACCTACGAGAAGGTGGAGGAAATCCACCCGGTAGTCATCAAGAAAGACGGCCGCCGGGAGCGCTACGACCGGGAAAAGGTGGCCGAAGGTATTTACCGGGCCTGCCGCAAGCGGCCCATCAGCGTGGAGACCATCGACGCCTTTCTCGATTCCCTGGAACAGACTTTTCAGGATTCCGGCCGCAAGGAGATCGCCTCGGTGGAGATCGGCGAACGCATCATGAACCAGCTCCACGAATGGGACGACGTGGCCTATGTGCGTTTTGCCTCGGTGTACCGCCAATTCCAGGACACGAGCGATTTCATGCTCGAATTGAAGGAACTGCTGGAACGGAAGAAGCGGGTCAAAAAGGGCGGCCGCCTGAAAAAGACAGAAACCCGGTGAGGCCTTTCAGCGCCCGGGAGCGGGCCTACATGGAGCGGGCCCTGCGGCTGGCCCGCCGGGGATTGGGCGGCACGTCCCCCAACCCCCTGGTCGGGGCCGTGGTGGTGCGGGGGGGGCGGATCGTCGGTGAGGGGTATCACCACCGGGCCGGTGAGGCCCATGCGGAACGCCTGGCCCTGGAACGGGCCGGGAAACTGGCCCGGGGCGCGACCTTGTACGTGAGCCTGGAACCCTGCCATCATATGGGTCGGACCCCGCCCTGCACCGAGGCCGTTCTGGCCGCGGGGGTGCGCCGGGTAGTCTACGCCCTGGCCGATCCCAACCCGCGCGTCCCCGGCGGCGGGGGGGATTTCCTCCGCGCCCAGGGCCTGGAGGTGGCCTCCGGGCTCCTGGAGGAGCAGAGCCGCGTTCTAAACGAAGTCTTCGTCAAGTGGGTGACCACCGGACTGCCCTTCGTGTACCTGAAGGCCGCCATGAGCCTGGACGGCCGCATTGCCACCCGCACCGGGGACTCCCGCTGGATCAGCAACGATATCTCCCGGGCCTGGGTTCACCGGCTGCGCAGCCGGGTGGACGGGATCCTGGCCGGCATCGGCACCGTCCTGGCCGACGATCCGCTGTTGACCCCGCGGCTTCCCGGCCGGCCCCGGCGCCGGCCCTTGCGGATCGTCGTGGATCCGCTATTCAAGACGCCTTTGGACGCCCGGCTTTTCAGCGACCCGGCCCCGCTGCTGATCGCCGGGGGCCGGGGCGCCTCGAAGCGGAAGCAGGCGGCTCTGCAAAAGAAGGGCGCCGAGGTCCTGACCCTGCCTGCCCCAGGGGGGCGGCTGATCCTGAAACCCCTCCTGGAACACCTGGGCCAACGGCCGGTGACCAGCCTCCTGGTGGAGGGGGGGGCGGAGATTTACGCCTCCTTCCTGGACGAGGGCCTGGTGGATAAACTGTATTTATTCTACGCCCCGATCCTGATCGGGGGAACGAAGGCCAAAGGGATGCTGGGGGGCCTCGGTCCCGCGACCGTAGCGGAGGCCGTCAAAGTCAAATCAGTAAGAGCAACCAGGATGAGGGGGGATTTGCTGGTCGAAGCCTATATGGATCGCTGACCGAGTAATGAAATTCGAAAATTATGAAATTGTTTTAGGGGATAGTAAACGATTAATTAAAAAGATAAAAGATCATTCGGTCGATCTGATTCTAACCGATCCCCCTTATAATCTGGGAAAATATTCTACAGGAAATATCGAGCTGTCCTGGCGAAAAGATATCAACAATGATTTGGCCGACTGGGATGTGGTACATTTTGATCCATTCGAATGGGTCGAAGAATTTAAAAGGATTTTAAAACCGACCGGAAACCTTTTTGCCTTTACCTCCTACAATCTGATCGGGAAATGGCATGAAGCCTTTGATCCGGAATTCGCCACCTTTCAATTTATGGTCTGGCATAAAACCAATCCGGTGCCGAAAATTTACAAAGCGGGTTTTCTGAATAGCTGTGAATTGATTATCTGCTGTTGGAACAAGGGCCACACCTGGAATTTTCTGTCCCAGAAGGAAATGCATAATTTTATGGAAAGCCCGATATGCATGCGTCCCGAAAGGTTAAAAGAACCTTACCATCCAACACAGAAGCCATTGAAAATATTAAAAAAGATAATTGAGATCGCCTCTA
>JALOOY010000358.1 GCA_025454185.1 Thermodesulfobacteriota bacterium | reverse complement strand
GCGTTCACCGGGACGGCTTTGTTGTCCTGAAGCTCATATACATCCACGGGACAGACATCGACGCAATTACCATCCCCTGTACATTTTTCCGTATCGACCTTTACACTATACATGGCGTTTTTCTCCTTTGCCTCTTCCCGTTCTCAAACCATGCCCAGGGAGCGGGGCAGTCCGGCCAATTGGCAAATATCGCGGGCGCGCTTAACCCGAAAAAGTTCGATCAATTGTTTTCGGGAATATCCCAAATCCTGACGAATAACGGTAAACATGGGGGCCAATCCGTGTTTTTTGTAATACCGGCGCAGGTAATGAATGACTTTCCATTGGGGTGGGCCCAAAGGGACCTGCCATTGTTCCGCATATCTTTCCGCGAACTGCTCATTCCAATCCTCGGGGTTCCGTATAAATCCCTCCTCATTCAGGGCGACCGGCAACGAAGGGTCCAGTTTTTCCCCCATCGTAATCCCTCCTTTTGATCCAAACAAAAATACAAGAAGGATGCCAAATGGAAACTTGGCAATAAAATTAAATTATATCAAATTGTTAAATTTGAAATCGGTTTTAGTTTTAAATGGATATAATGCATTTTGCAATTATTTTATCTTATGATGAATTGCAAAACGCAATGGTTTAAAGCGGGATTTTTGAGGGGGAGGAATGGCCGATCAGGCCTGCAGCCGCGGCAGAAAAACCGTAAAGGTGCTGCCTTTACCGGGTTGGCTCTCCACCATGATGCGGCCCTGATGGGATTCCACGATGCTCTTGACGATAGCCAACCCCAGGCCCGTGCCCTGGATATAACGGGTTTTTTCGTCCTTCACCCGGTAGAACTGCTGAAAAATGGCGTTCAGCTCTTCAGCGGGGATGCCCAGACCGGTATCCACGACCCGGATGCAGAGGTAATCGTCCTGGGCAAAGGCCGAGACCGTGACCCGTCCGCCCTCCGGACTGTATTTGATGGCGTTGGTGATCAGGTTGGAAAGGACTTCCTCCAGGTTTTGGCGATTGGCCAGCAGGGGCGGCAGCCCTTCGGGAAGGTCATGTTCCAGCCGGACCGCCTGGGCTTCCGCCCGCGGCTGGTGAAAGACGACCTGATCCCGAATGACGGCCGCCAGGTCCAGCGGTTCCCGTTCCAAAGTGATGAGGCGGGATTCGATTCGCGCCAGATCGAGCAGCTCCGCGGCCAGGCGGGACAGGTTGCCGATTTTTTCGGAAGCCCGCAGCAGGATGGCCCGCTGCTTTTCGGTCACTTCGCCGGCCAGTCCGTCCAGGATCACCTGGAGCTGCATCTGCACCGAATTCATGGGGCTTTGGATCTCATGGCTCACGGTGGAGACAAATTGGGATTTGAGACGGTCCATCTGCTTCAGGGCCGTAATGTCATGGACCACGGTGATGACCCCCAGATTGCGGCCGTTGCGGTCGCGAAAAGGGGCGCAGCGGACGCCCAGGGTCAAGCCCTCCGGGCGATCCGGTCCGGCCAGGCAGATTTCTTCGGTCAACTCGGAAAATTCGGATTCCGGCAGTCCCTGAGCCCGGGCGATCATTTCCCGCAGGGGGGGCAGGGCGACAAACTCGTCGATATCCCTGCCGATCATCGATTCTACCGGACAGCCGATCATCCGTAAAAAGGCGGGGTTGGCCAGGGCCACCTTGTTTTGCTGATTGGTACAGAGTACGCCGTCGGCGATGTGGTTGACCATGGTGCGGAGCCGGGAGCGGGTATCCGCTATATCCCAAAGGGCCCGGGTATACTCGATGGCCTTGGCCACGGTGACCCGCAGATGGTCCGGCGTGAAGGGCTTGGGAATAAAATCGAAGGCCCCCTTTTTCATGGCGTCCACCGAATGCTCCAGGGTGGCGTAGCCGGTGATGACGATGACCACCGTGTCCGGATCCAGGGCCTTGATCTTGGCCAGGGCGTCAAAACCCGACATGCCCGGCATCATCAGGTCCAGGAGGATGATGTCAAAATGTTCGGCCGGTATGTGCCCCAAGGCCTGAAAGCCGTCGGAGGCCAGACTGACTTCGTACCCGCATTCCTGCAGCACCATTTTACAGGCCTCCCGAATCCGGGCCTCATCGTCCACTACCAGGATTCGAGGTGTATGATCGATTTCCATGTTTTTTCCCGTTGTCATCCCTTTCTCCCAGGCCCTAACCGGTCCGGCCCGCGCCGGCACCCTGGCCGCTCCCCTAGCCGATGGTCTCCGGCAGGGCGTCCGCCGGCGTCACATCCAGGGGCAGCGTCACCAGAAACGTGGTTCCCTGCGCTCCGGTTTCTTTCACCGTGATTTCCCCCTGGTTCTCCTTGATGATCCCGTAGGCGGTGCTCAGCCCGAGGCCGGTCCCTTTACCGGGTTCCTTGGTGGTGAAAAAAGGATCAAAAATTCGATTCCGATATTCCGTAGGGATCCCGGACCCGGTATCCGCTATTTCCAGACAGGCCTGCTGGCGCTCTTCATCCCGGTAGGTTTTCAGGGTCAAAACCCCTTTCTTGTCCATCACGTCCAGGGCATTCATGACCAGGTTGATGATAACCTGGCTCATCTTCTTGCGATCCCCCCTTACGGGCAGGCTGTCCTTGGAGAGGTACTTGCGGACCCGGACATTGATAAACAGCTTCTGGTCCCGGATCAGGGGAAAACTCTCGTCCACCAGCGTATTGAGTTGGAAACGCTCCCGGGAACCCCCGGATTGCCGGCTGTAGGCCAGCAAATTCTTGACGATGTCGCGGCAGCGCTCCGCATCCTCCAGGATAAAGTTCAAGCTTTTTTCCAGGGCCGGATCCCCCTGGAGTTTCTCCTTGAGCAGGTTGCCGTACATCAGGATTCCGGTCAGCGGGTTGTTGATTTCGTGGGCCACCCCGGCCGCCAACTGTCCCAGGGAGGCCAGCTTTTCGGCCTGGAGCAACTGGGACCGGGCCTCCTGCAGTTTGGTTTCCACCGACAGGCGCTCCCGCAAATCATTGTAAATCCCCATGGTGGCCGCTTCCCGGCCGTCCTCGTAGATGATGGCGGCCGTCATTTCCACGGGAATTTCCTCTTTTCGAGCCGTAATGATGCTGACCTCGGTCAGCGGCAGTTTGCCCTTTCCGCCGTATTCCGGGGACCGCAGCTTTTTCATGATATTCCGGGCCAGGCCCGGCGGATACAAACCGCTGACGTCGACTTGTTCTCCCATTTCGAGTTCATACCCGAACAATTCCTCCGCGGCCTTGTTCATCAGCAGGATGCGCCCTTCGTGGTCGGCGGCCACGATGGCGCTGGGCGAACTTTGCAGGACCCGGGTGAGCAGTTCCCGCACGCCGTGCAGACTTTTTTCGAGGACTTTGGTTCGGGTCACATCGCGGATGGATTCGATGACGTAACTGACCCGGCCGTCCTGGTCCAGGATGGGTGAAAAGACCCGATCCTCCCAATGGGTGCTGCCGTCTTTTTTCTTTATCTGGCGCAGGACCGAATGCCCCTGGCCCTCCGCGAGGGTCTTATCCAGGGGACAAAAATTTCGGGTGCAGGGGAGATCCGGATCGCCGCCCAGGGTCTGAAAAAATTCCCGGCAGCTCTTGCCGATGATATCCTGGCGGGTGAGCCCGAAGGTGTCCAGCAATTTCAGGTTGGCCGCCACGATGGTGCGATCGGGTTTCAGCACCAGGGTGGGGAAGGACAACGAGTCGAAGACCCGCAGGCGCCAGTCGATGTCCCGTGCCGGAAGGTCGCTCATGATCCCTGCTCCGGGTCCCCGGTCGCGGGGGGTTCAAAGGCCTCTCCCAGGGCGGCCCGGGCCGCCTCCGTTTGGCCCTCCGGAAGGATCAGATAAACGCTGGCACCGGTACAGGCCAAGGCCAGAACCGGCACCTCCCGGCGGATCAGGCACGTCCAGGCGGCAGCGGCGATTCCATAGCGGTCCCCGAAGTGG
>JALOOY010000357.1 GCA_025454185.1 Thermodesulfobacteriota bacterium | reverse complement strand
CTCCTGATTGGGTATGGCGGATCTCCCGATGATCCGCGTCCTGTCGCCGACCGTGACTTTCTTGTCCAGGATCACCCGGTCCAGGATGGCGCCGGCCCCGATCTCGCCGTCATGGAGCACAATGGAATTCAACACCTGGGCGCCCCTTTTGACCCGGACCCCGGGGGCCAGGATGGAACCCTCCACCCGGCCTTCGATGACCGCGCCCGAGGACAAGGCGCTGCGCCGCACCTGCGCGCCCCGGTGCAGGAATATGGGCGGCCGGTCGCCCCGCAAGCCCTCTTCCTCCAGGTTGGTCTGGATGCCCCAGGCCTCGGGGTTCAGCCCGGAGGCCGGGTCCAGCAGTTCCTGGTGGGCCTCGAAATAAAAAGCCACCGTGCCCACGTCCCGCCAGTACCCGGAAAACGGATAGGCGAAGACTCGGTCGTGGTGAATCGCCTGGGGAATGACGTGCTGTCCGAAATCGATCACCCCCGTTTCGGTCAGCACTTGCAGCAGGTACTCGGTGCGGAAGAGGTAGATGCCCATGGAGGCCAGGTTGCTTTTAGGGACCTTCGGTTTTTCCTCCCATTGATCGATGCGCCCGTCGGCGTCGGTCCGGCCAATGCCGAAATGGCCGGCCTGGTCCCAGGGGACCTCCCGCATGGCCACCGTCACATCGGCACGGTTTCGCAGGTGGTAGCCGATCAGGGGCCCGTAATCCATGTAATAGATATGGTCTCCGGAAACCACCAAGATGTTCTCCGGATCATAGCGGGTCAGAAAGTCCAGGTTCTGGCGCAGGGCGTCGGCCGTGCCTTTATACCAGTCGGAATCCTTTTTCCCGGTCTGGGGCGGGAGGATGGTAATGCTGCGGGTCCGCCCCTCCAGGTCCCAGGGCCGTCCGGAACCGATATGGTTCATGAGGGAAAGGGGCTTGTACTGGGTCAGGACCCCCACCCGCTCCAAACCGGAATTCATGATGTTGCTCAAGGTAAAATCGATGATCCGGTACAGCCCCCCGAAGGGCACAGCCGGCTTGGCCCGCTGGGCCACCAGGATATTCAGCCGGCTGCCGACACCCCCGGCGAGCAGCATCACCAACGTTCTGGTCATGAGAGCACCTCCCCCGAAGGCAGATGACCGCTCGGAAAGGCTTGCCGGTCCAAATGGGGATGGAGGACGCAGTGGGCCCCGACCCGGGTCCCGGCCGGCACGTAGGTGTTATGGCCCACGACGGTCAGCCCCGAAGAAAGCAGCCGGGGTTCGAGGCGGTTGGGGACCAACGGCTCTTCCCAGCCCACCCGGCAGCCCTCCCCAAAGGTGACCCGCTTGTCGCTGATCACCCGCCGCAGCCGGGTGCCGGCTTCCACCACCGTGTCGAAAAAGAGGATCGAATCTTCCACTTGCGCCCCCTTCTCCACGACCACGCCCGGAAACAAAACGCTGTGGCGGACCCGACCGTGAACCTCGCAGCCCGGAGTCAACAGGACCTGCTCCAGGCGGGCGGTTTCCCCGACCCGGACCGGTTGCCTTTCGGCAATCCGTTCGTGGTCCAGGTTGGTGCGTATCTGCCAGTCTCGGAGCCGCAATCGGCTGCCCGGGTTCAGGAGATCCATATGGGTCTGCCAGTATTCATCCAGGGTCCGCGTATAGCCCCAGAACCCGGAAAAAGTATAGCCGAAGACCCGGTAAGCCCCGGGCAGTCCGGGGAGGATATCCCGGCCGAATTCGAAAAGGGGGTTTTCCGGCGTGGACCGGTTAAGGATTTCAAAAAGGACCTGGGGCCGAAACAGGTAAATGGTCAGCGAAGCCCAGGGGGAGATGGGCACCTCGGGTTTTTCCCGGTATTCCAGAAGCCGCCCGCCGGGTTGTCCCCTTTTCTTGTCGATCCGGCCCAATCCGAAGCGATGGGCCTCGGGCAGCGGCACCTGGACAAAGCCGACCGTGATTTCCGCCTTATGATCCATATGGAAGTCGACCAGTTCCTGGTAGTCCATATGGTAAATGTGGTCCCCGGAAAGGATCAGGACCAGATCGGGCTCGTTGTCCATGATGAATTCCATGTTCTGGGCCACGGCATCAGCGGTGCCGCGGTACCAATCCCAGTTTTTATGGCCCGAGGACGGGGGCAGCAAGGTGGCCCGACGATGGCGCCCCACCAGGTCCCAGGACTGGCCGGTGCCGATATGGGTGATCAGGGAAGCGGAATGGTACTGGGAGAGGATACCCACCCGGCCAATCCGGGAATGGAGCAGATTGCTGAGCGCGAAGTCGATCACCCGATAGAGGCCGGCAAAGGGCACCGCCGATTTGGGCCGGTCGCTGGTCAGGACGCTGAGTTCATCCACCCGGCCGCCGGCCAGGATGAGGGCTACGATATTGGGCATGGCCCCTTCCTTTTTTTACTTGAAATGGCAACCCGCCAAAGACGAATGCACCGCAAAGACGCGAAGGACACCCCGATTGAAGCACGCTAAAATGTTACGATTTTAAAATCAATAGTGCAATAAAAAGTTAAAACTGTTACCATTTGGATGTTTGTCTGCGGCAATTCGTTAAGCGGCGGCGAACATTTTATTCAGGAGCACCGCCCCCGGCGATCCGACGAACGTTCATGTTCAAAATCCTCGATATTTTCCGCAAAAGCCGGCCCCTTGACCAGGTTTCGGCTGAAAAACAGCACCTGCTCCATAAGTACGACCATTTTAAGAGCGTGCTCACGGAAAACAACCAGGCCCTGGAAATCATTACCGACCTGGAACACCTCTTTTACGAGGACCGGCCCTTTTCCCTCAGCCACGTGCAGGACCAGGCCCGGACCCTGGTTGGCGTGGTCTGTCAGATCGCCGAAGACCTGAACGCCCTGGCCGGGGGGAAATACCCCGACCTTTTCGAAGCCGCCGAACGGGTGGGCGCCGAAATTTTTTCGGAGATGATCCAGGAAAAAAAGCTGGCCCCCACCCCCCTGGTCTTCCCGCTGGCCAAAATCGGCAAAGACCGACTCGCGGCCGTCGGCGGCAAGGCGGCCAACCTGGGAGAAATCCGCAACCGGGTCAAGCTGCCCGTACCGGAAGGCTTTGCCGTTTCGGCCTACGCCTGCCAGTTCTTTCTGGAAGAGGACGGCCTGGCGATCTGGATTGACGGCCGCCTGAAAGACCTGAACGTCGACGATACGGAAACACTGCTGCGAACGAGCGACGAGATTAAAGCCCGGGTCCTGGGGGCCCCCCTCCCTAAGGAATTGGAGCAGGAGATCCTGGCGGCCCACGCCGATCTGGAACGCCTTTTTGGGGCCGGCATCCGTCTGGCCGTCCGCAGCAGCGCCACCAGCGAAGACGGCGAGGCCAGCTTCGCCGGGCAGCATTCGACGGTCCTGAACGTCACCCGGGAAAACCTGCTGCAGGCCTATAGGGAGGTGGTGGCCAGCACCTACAATCCCCGGGCGATCTATTACCGGC
>JALOOY010000356.1 GCA_025454185.1 Thermodesulfobacteriota bacterium | reverse complement strand
TGGGTCAAGGGGGAGCTTTCCATGCTGAAGAGGCGCATGATTTCCAGGTCGGCGAAACAGTCGGCCTGCCCGGCCAACTCCCGCACCAGGCCCTGGGGTTCCCCGCAGGAGGAACCGATAAAGACGCGCTGTCCGGACTGGATCCTCCCGATCGCTTCCCGACCCGGGGTCCTTTTTTTCAGGTACGCATCGGGCCAATTGGGTCTGCTCATGCCGTTACCTCCCCCCGCGCCTTCCTGGAAAAAGCTCAGCGCTGCCGCAGGGCCGTGAGCCCGAAACGGATCTCCATCTGGTTCTGGAGGCGATCGATGGCCTTGAAGGCCGATTTGAGCATGGAGCGCTGGATCTGGGTCAAGGCGGAGGGGTTGATATAGTTGTCCAGTTTTTAGGTCCCGGCCGTCGTTCCCGGGAAAGACCCCTTTTTCGGTAAGGGCCTGGATGCGCTCCAGGGTATTGGTCTTGTTGATCTGCTGCTCGAGGGCCAGGATACGGACGGCATCCACCAGCGGGATGAAGCCGTGGAGTTTCAGGTTGAGCATGTCTTTGTACTCCCCGGATTTTTCCACGATGAGCCGATTGAAAAACCCCAGGGGGGGCTTGGTTTCCAGGGAGCGCAGGGCCAGGTGGGGGAGAAACGTTCGGCTGCCGGCAATATTTTCTCTGATGGCTTCGGCCAGTTCCTTCAGGAAGCCTTCCGGTCCGTAAATGGCCCGGAAATCGAAGAAAATGGAGGAGATCAGGATTTCCTGGGCCGAAAGGTCCCGGGCCGTGATCCAGCGGCGATAGGTGTCTTTCCAGACCCGCAGCGGCTGGCACCATTGGGGGTTGGAGGCCATCATGTCGCCGGTGCAGCGGGGAAACCCGCAGCGCTCCAGGCCGGCCACCACCGCTTCGGCCAGGGCCAGAAAATAGGCCTGCACCTCCTTCTCCCGGGAGGGTTCCACATCGCTGAAGACCAGGGCGTTGTCCTGATCCGTGGACAGGGTCTGTTCCTGGCGGCCTTCGCTGCCGAGGGCCATCCAGACATAGGCGACGGGCGGGGTCCCCCGTCCCTGCCGGACCAGGGCCTCCTCTCCCAGGCGGATGACCTTGTAGGTAAGGTGGTCATTGAGCTGGGTAATCAGTTCGCAGATCTCCTTGGCCTGGCCTCCCCGCTCCAGCATGACCTTCATGGCCCGGGTGATTTCCTGGTGGACCGCTACCAAATGATCCAGGTCCGGGGCCTGATGGATTTCCCGGATGATGGCCACCGGATTGTTGCCCTGGGTGATCATCAGGTCCCGCTCGGAGATGATCCCCACCAGTTCTTCCTCATCCATGACCGGCAGGTATTTGATCCGTTTGCGGATCATGGCGATGACGGCTTCGAAATAGAAGGAATCCGGCGTGATGGAAAGCAGGGGGCTGCTCATGATGGCTTCCACCGGCCGGTCGGCCAGTTGCCCGGAGGCGATCACCTTTTCCCGCAGGTCCCCGTCGGTGACAATGCCGACGGCCTGTTTTTCGGGGCCCACCACGATCAGAGAGCCCACCCCCGCCCGGGTCATGAGCCGGGCGGCTTCGACGATGGTTTCGGCCGGCCCGCAGGTATGGACCGGACGGTGCATGATATCCCGGACCTTGGTGGAAAAAAGGAGTTGATCCGACTCCATCCCGGCCGGCCCCGGCGGCGGGGAGGATCTGGCCGTGACCCCCGGTTTGAACCCCTTGCTCGGCCCCATGGTGAAGTAGAGGAGGACATCGGGGTAGCGATCCAGGATGCGGGCAAAGACCCCCTTTTTGAACAGGTAGCAGACCGTCTCTTTTTCGGCGGCGATCTTGAAGGGGCTGGGGCGGTCCGTAAGCAGGGAAAAAATCCCGAAGATCTCCTTTTCGCCCCGCACGTCGATGATCTTTTCCCTTTCCGGGTCTTCCGGGTCCGGAACGAACAACTTCACGCCCCCGGTCCGGATCAGGTAGAGGAATTTGGTGGGCGGACCATCGGGCCGGAGGATGACCTCCCCCTCGGAAAAATGTTCGATAGTCAGGGTGAGGGCCAGTTCCTGCAGGACCATGGCCGGCAGCAGATCAAAGGGGGGAACGGATTTCAGGAAATGGGCCACTTTTTTGGCACTGCCTGCTTCGGCCATCTAAACCCTCCGCTGCCGGTTTGGGGTTACCGGGAGATAGATTGGATTTTCTTTCGGAGCGCCGCGTCCTTTTGCATGGCGTAGAGATAAAAACCCAGCAGGACCAGCGCGGCGATCAGCGGCGGCCAAATGATGCCCAGCCGGACCACCCCGGCCGTGAAGCCGAGCAGGGCCGTGATGACGGCCAACAGGGCCAGGATCCCGCAGCCGTAGAGGATTTTTCGCGAAATCTCCAAGACTTTTTTGTTGTACATCCCGCCCAGGCGAACCAGGGACCAGAGAAACAGAGGCCAGAGGAGGAGGCTCTTTTTTTCATCGACCCAGATCGGCAGGCCGGCCAGAAATATCAAAAATGGATCGCCGCCTTCCAGTTCCAGGAGGCTGAGGGCCACGATAAAAAAGATGAAGACCACAATCACCGGGATGATCCAGTACAGGGCCTTGCGGGCCAGGGGATAGTGCACGATCTTATGGCAGTGGGGGCAAAGGTATTTTTGAAAGCCGCCGAAGGTGATCTTGGGCACGGCGGAAAAAGGTTTGAGGCAATGGGTGCAGACGACTTCCTTTTCCTGGGAGGGCATGGCCTTATTTTCCCAGGTCTACGCGGGGGAATGGTGAACGGTTAAGACCGAACAGCCGGCCCGACGGACCACCTTTTCGGCCGTGCTGCCCAGAAAGAAATGGGCCAACCCCGTAAAACCGTGGGTGCCCATGACCACTAAATCCACCTTTTCCTGCTCAATGAACTGCAGGATCTCGCTGGCCGGATGGCCGGAGAGGACCTGGACTCGCACGTTCTCGTAACCGCCCATCCGGGAAACATACGTGGTTTCCATTTGTTCCAGGGAGCGCTGAATGACCTGATCGATGAACTGGTAGTTGGCCTGTTCGGAAATGAACTCTTCCATGACCGGGGAAGGAAAGACCAGGGGCGGAACCACGTGGACCAGCAGGATCTGGGCCCCGTATTTTTGAGTCAGATCAAAGGCCAGCTCGAAGGCTTCGTTGGCGTTCTCCGAAAAATCCGTGCAAAACACGATTTTTTTAAGTTGGACCATAGCTCCCTCCTTGTCATTAAAGCTTCATTCTATTCGGTTTTTCGGCGCTGTCAACCGAATAACCATACTAAACGTCCCTGTTCGGGGCGGGCACCCACGAAGCCTTAAAAATGTGCTACATTCCGAAATTCGATGTTGAATGTTGAATGTTCGATGTTGGATGTTCGTCTTTTATCTTAGAAAAGTTCCTTTTCCTTGATGGCCATGGTCCGCATCAGGATTTCCAGAAAGGCCTGGGCCGCCGGCGAGAGGGTCCGGTTTTTCAGGTAGACGATATCCACATTCAGATAAAAGGGGCCTTCCGCCAGGGGCCGCGTCTTCAAGGCCCCTCGCTGCAATTCTTCTTCCACCGCCGAACGGACCACGAAGGAGATCCCCTTGCCGGTCTCTACCAGCTCCTTGATGAAATCTATGCGGGACCTGGCCAGGGGGTGAAAACGGCCCATGATCAGCACCAGTTCCTCCTGGGCAAAACTCAGCACCTTCAGGGGCTGCGGGTAGGAGGCCTTGGCGATCAGGGCCAGTTCATTTTTGCGGACCAGCAGGCTGTGGGCGATCTCCGCCGAACTGCCTTCATCGAGGATGACCCGCATGCCCGGGTGCTGCTCCTGGAAAGAGGAAATCAGGGCCGGCATGAGGTGCTTGGCGTAGGTCTTGGTGGTGCCCACCTTCAGGGTGCCCGTCTCCAGTTCCTTCAGCTCCCAGACGGCCCGCTCGGCGGCGGCCGTGAGGTCAAAAATTCTCCGGGCATAACGGTGCAGCAGCCGGCCCGCCTCGGTCAATTCGATTTTCTTGCCGTGCCGGTGAAAAAGCGCTACCTGAAAATAGTCTTCCAGTTGGCGCACCTGCATGGTCACGGCCGGCTGGGTTAGAAACAGTTCTTCGGCTGCTGCGGAGAAACTCTGCTGCTTTCCTGAAACATAGAATATTTTCAATTGGTTAATGTTCAATATTTTTTCCGCTACTATAAATTTTATTTATAGTATCATAAAATCAATTGTCTTGACAATCCCTCCCTGATTTTTCTATGCTGAAGGTCCGGTTTTCGATTGCAACGATAACCCGCCGTTACCCGTTATATTCCAGCGAGTCCATCTGAAACTGTTAAAGGAGGTGAAGCGCCCCGCCCATTTTTTACGCAGGCAAGTCTGTTGAACGAAGGGACCGGTTTTTCTGGCAACGTTTTTCCACCCCAAAAAGGAGAAGCAACCATGGCCGAAAGCAAAATGAAGTTTCCTGATCCCCACGAAGTCCCCACTATTCCCGGCACGGAAGGCTGGGAGCGCATGTATCCCTATCACTACCTCTTCACTACCGACAATCCGGAACGCATGGCCTACGAGAAAAACATGTTCTGGTTCAACGACGGCCTCCACTACCCCGAACCCATGTATCCCTTTGACATCATCTGGGATGAAGCCTGGTTCCTGGCCCTGTCGCAGAACAATACGCGCATGTTCATCGTGCCGCCGGCCCTGGGAGTCGATCACCGCATCGTGAACGGCAATATCTATATCACGCCGGTGCCGGTGGCCGACCCCAGCGAGATCCCGGCCCGGGTGGAGCTGTTCATGAAGCGGGCCGGGTACTATTACCAGAACTGGGACCGGCTCCATGATCAATGGGAAAATAAGATGAAAGAGGTGATCCAGCGCCTGACCGAAATCGACATCACTCCCCTGCCGGAGATGGAAGACGAGTCGGTGGTCCTGGAGGGACTGGGGGTCAGCAGCGGCTACAAGCTTCTGAAGAAATACGACGATATGATCGACCTGGGCATCCTGGCCTGGCAGTATCATTTCGAATTCCTGAACCTGGGCTACGCCGCCTACGTGGTCTTCCTGGATTTCTGCCAGAAGGCCTTCCCCGACATCCCCATCCAGCGGGTCACCCAGATGGTCTCCGGCGTGGACGTGATCATCTACCAGCCCGATGAGGAGCTAAAAAAACTGGCCAAGCTGGCCATGGAGCTGGGCCTGGGCGACGCCATCTTGACCGGCGGGAAGATCGACCAGCTCTGGCCGAAACTCCAGGGCAGCGATGCTGGCAAAAAGTGGACGGCCGCTTTCGACGGGGCCAAGGAGCCCTGGTTCCATGTCTCCACCGGCACCGGCTGGTACCATCATGACCAATCGTGGAACGACGATCTGAATGTACCTCTGGAATCCATCCGGATCTACATCAACGCCCTGAAGAAGGGGGATTCGATCGAGCGGCCCCTGGCGGACG
>JALOOY010000355.1 GCA_025454185.1 Thermodesulfobacteriota bacterium | reverse complement strand
ATGCCTACCTGGTGATCTCCGGGGAAAGCACCTTGAGCCGCGACGCCCAGAAGCGCCTGAAGGTGCTCATGGATTTCAGTGAATTGGGCGCCGGGTTCAAAATCGCCCTCCATGACCTCCAGATTCGGGGGGCCGGCAACCTGCTCGGGACCACCCAGTCCGGTCACATCGCCGCCGTGGGCTATGAGCTCTACATGGAAATGCTCGAACAGGCCATCCAGACCCAGAAAGGGGAGCCGGCCCTGGAGGATTGGGAACCGGAAATCCGGGTCCGGGCCGCGGCCCTGATCCCCGAAGCCTATGTGCCCGAACCCGGCCAGCGGCTCTCCATCTATAAACGGCTGGCCTCGACCCGGGAGGAAGCCAGGCTGGACGACCTCCAGGCGGAATTGCGGGATCGCTTCGGCCCGGTGCCGGAACCGATGCGGAATCTGTTCCTGATCATGTCGCTCAAGTTAAAGATGAAGTCGCTGGGCATCCAGAAGATGGAAATTCCGGACCGGGAGATCAGTCTGGTCCTGGCCCCTCAGGGGCACTGGCGGGCGGATCGTCTGGTGGCCCTGGTCCAAAAAGACCCCCGCACCTACCGCCTGAAAGGAGACGACCGTCTGACCGTGGCCCGGCCGGAAAAAGAGGAAGGACTGGAGGCGGCCAGACAAATCATCGGCAGGCTGGAAATGCTCCTGGGGTAGGCCGGTGAGCTTCCCCCACCCTTGACAGGTCCAGGCGGATGATTATGTTTCGGCTATAATCCATCAAAAAGGAGGGAACGATCATGACCATCTGGCGCTGGGGTGCTCCCGATATTTTCGGGAGTTCGTTTTCGGACCTGGTCCGGCTGCAGCATGAAATGAACCGGCTCTGGGAACTGGCTTCCGGGGTGAAATCCGTTTCCGACCGCTCCCGGGTTTATCCTCCCATGAATATTACCGAGGACGATGATTTTCTGTACGTCCGGGCCGAACTCCCCGGGGTGGAAATAGGATCGATCGACCTGTCGTTGAACGGAGATCAATTGATCCTGCGGGGGGAAAGAAAGACCACCCAGACGGGTGAAAAAATGAATTACCACCGCAAAGAACGGGAGGAAGGGGTGTTCCGCAGGGTGGTGAACCTGGCCACCCGTGTGGACGCCGACCGGGTGGAAGCGTTGTCCAAGAACGGGGTGCTGACCATCAAGATCGCCAAGGCGGAGGAGGTCAAGCCCCGCCAGGTAACCATCCAGACCGAATAAGCCGGGAAAGGAGAAAAAGCCATGACCGACAAGGAAATACAATACCAGGAAAAACAGGAGATGAAACGGTCGGGTGAACTCACCAAGTCCGGGCTGACCTTTGTGCCGCCGGTGGATATCTTTGAAACGCCGGAAGCCCTGACCTTGGTGGCCGACATGCCCGGGGTCCATTCGGAGGGTCTGGCGATCGATCTCAAGGATGATCAGCTTACCGTAACCGGCCAGACCCAGGACCCTACCGGGGCCCAGGAGCGTTTTTTATTGAAGGAATACGAAACCGGGCACTTTTACCGGCAATTCGCCCTTTCCGAGGTCATCGACCAGGGCAAGATCAGCGCCCAATTGAAAAACGGGGTGCTGACCCTGGTCATGCCCAAGGTGGAAAAAGCCAAACCGCGGCGGATCGAAATTAAAGTGGATTAAAAACCAAATTTATTTGGTCAAGGTTTGGAGGGAACGGGCCTGGGCGCCGGGGTAGACGGTGCCGGGCCCGTTGTTTTTTTAGGCGCCGGAACCTGGCTGCGCAGGTATTGCCGCAGCTTCCTGTCGGTCTCCACCACCTCTTCCAGTTCCGGTCCGGAAATCTGGTAGGAATATCCTTTTTTGGTGTCGTGCGACAGGCGGATCTGCAGGGTGGTGGTCAGGGTCAGACAGAGGCACAGGGGCCAGACCAGTTTTTTCATGGGTATTCCTTAGCGTTGCGGTTCGCCGAAATAGGCCGGCGCCTGCCGACAGGTCCGGTTCAGCAGGTCCAACAGGGTGGCGGCGGTTGCCGTGGACAAGGTGCCCAGGCCGCAGGCCGGGGTCAGCAGGGCCTGCCGGAGCAGGCGTTCCCGGTCCAGGCCCTGGCGGACCAGCGTCTGGAAATAACCGTCGAGCCGCGCCAGCAGCCCTTCCGGTGTCTCTTTTCCGGTAAAGGCCGTAGTGGGGACGATCCCCCAGGCCAGGCCCCGATCCCGTTCCAGAAAAGCCTTGATCTCCCGGGGGTAGAGGAGGAAGGCCTCGCCGAAGTCAAAGGCGTCCAGGTTGATCAGATCCAGGTCCAGGCTCAGCAGCAAGGCCCAGTCCGTGTTGCCGCAGCAGTGGAGGCCCAGCAGGACCTCGGCCTTTTCCCGGATCAGCCCGATCAGCTCGCCCAGGAGGTCCAGCACTTCCTTGCGGGCCAGGGGCGTAAAGGCCGAGCCGTAACCGGAAAGGGAAGGCTCGTCAATAAAGATCAGGGCCTTCCGGCCGGCCTCCCGGAATTTATGCACCTGGTCCAGAGCCTGGGCCGCCAGTCCCTTGACCACGGCATCCATCAGTTCGGGTTCGTGGATCAGAAACCGGTTGTCGTCCAGGTGGACGCTCAACCCCAGGGTTATGGGACCCACGATCTGCCCTTTCAGCCAGGATCCGGGCCGGGCCGGGGCCGCCGCCGCCAGCAGGGCATAAAAACCGGAGGCGTAAGCGGGGCGGAGCGCAAAGTAGGCGGGGTCACCGGCCAGGAATTTTTCATAAAAATCGAGCAGGACCTCCGGCCGGCGGCAGTCCGGGTCCACGGCCAGGACCTTTTTCCGCCAGTTCGGTTTCAGGCAGGGCAGGGGCGGGCTGAATTGAAAGACCATATCCTCTTCGGCGCGGACCCTCACCATCTGGGGCCAGAAGGGGATGAGGCATTCGTGCCGCAGGATCTCCGCGCAGGCTTCGGGCGCCGCCAGGAAGGGGACGCTGCCGATGCCGGTTCCGGAGAAGGCCGGCAGGCCTTTCCAGGAGGCGGGGCTGGGGGTCATTTGGCCCGTTCCATGTAGGCGCCGGTTCGGGTGTCGATGCGCAGCTTATCCCCTTCGGAGATAAAAAGCGGAACTTGAATGACGGCCCCGGTTTCCAGCGTGGCCGGTTTGGTGCCGCCGCTGGCCGTATCTCCTTTGAGGCCGGGGTCGGTAGCGGTTACCACCAGTTCCACAAAAGTGGGCAGCTCGATCCCGATCGCTTCCTGCTTGTAGTAAAGCACTTTCAGATTGATGTTTTCCTGGAGAAACTGGGTCTGATCCCCCACCTGCTCCCGGGTCATCTCCACCTGGTCGTAGGTGTTGTTGTCCATGAAAATGAACTTGTCCCCTTCCCGGTAAAGGTACTGCATCTCCTTTTCTTCCAGGTCGGGCCGACCCACTTCTTCACCGGACCGGAAGGTCGGTTCGATCACCCGGCCGTTGATCAAATTTTTCAATTTGGTC
>JALOOY010000354.1 GCA_025454185.1 Thermodesulfobacteriota bacterium | reverse complement strand
GGTCGAACAGGGCCTTCGCCCGGTCGGTGATCAGGTCCACCACCTGCCGGGTCTCGGCGTGGTTTAAATCCTCCGCCATAAGCTGGGAACCGCGGCCGGCATAGACCAGGTGGTAGAAGCAGACCCGGGGTATGTTTTCTATCTCCAGCAGGTCGAAGACGGGCCCTACCTGATCGGCGTTTCTCTTGTTGACCGTGAAGCGCAGCCCCACCTTGATGCCGGCCTCGCGGCAGTTGCGAATCCCGGCCAGGGCCTGGTCGAAGGCCCCGGCCACGCCGCGGAAGCGGTCGTTGACTTCCTGGAGCCCGTCCAGGCTGATGCCCACATAGGACAGGCCGATCTCCTTAAAAATCCGGGCCTGCTCCCTGGTGATCAGGGTGCCGTTGGTGGAAATCACGGCCCGCATCCCTTTGGACACGGCGTAGCGGGCCAGGTCCGGCAGGTCCGGGCGCAGCAGCGGCTCGCCGCCGGAAAAGAGCAGGACCGGGGCGCCGAAGGCGCTGAGGTCGTCGATCAGGGCCCGGCCTTCCGCCGTGGTCAGCTCGTTTTCCGTGGGGCTGACTTTGGCCTGGGCGTAGCAGTGGACGCATTTCAGGTTGCACTGGCGGGTCATGTTCCAGACCACCACCGGCTTCTTGTCCGCCGAGAACTGCAGCAGGTGGGAAGGGAGACTCTTGGAATGGCGTCCGTAGCGCAGGGCGTCCGAGGGTTCCACGGTGCCCAGATAGAGTTTGGAAATGCCGATCATGGGGCTTCCTTCGCAAAGTACGTCTGCAGCAATTTCTGGATATAGGCTTCCGTATCCTCGATGGCTTCGGTGGTAATCAGGAAGCGGTTCAGTCCGGTTTTTTCCTGAACCAGTTTAAATCCGTATTCGAAATCCTTGGAAAAATTCTCACAGATGGACCAGACGCTCACCCCGGCCTCTTTGGCCCGCAGCAGCACGGCGTCCACTCCTTCCTCGGAGAACTTCAGGCTGATGCCGACCCGCTCGAAGAAACGCATTTCGTATTCCCGGACCTGGGCGATCATCTGCCAGACTTCTTCGAAGGCCTGGGGAATGTCCAGCCCCAATTCCAGGTGCCGGTCGGCCACGAAATGGAGGCGGATTTCGGTAAGCTGGGTGTCGAACCTGCCCAGGGTCTCCTCGGCCTTGTGGCGCAGACGCTCCAGGAGGGCCTCTTTTTCGCGGTCCCAGGCCCGCTGAAAGGCCTCCAGATCCTGGGTCCGATCAGGCTCGGCCAGGAGACGCGCCAATTCACCTCCGGGATCCTCCACCACCCGGCGGGTGACCAGAAATTTCTTTATCGCCGTAGACGGGAACCTTTTCTCAAACTTCAAAAGGACCCTCTCCACGGCGCTGACCAGTCCCCGGGCCCCGGTCTTTTCTTCGAAGGCCCTTTCGGCCAACAGGCGCAGGGCCTCCTCCTCGAAGAGGATGTCGATGCCGTAGGACTTGAAATCCGCCTTCTTGCTGCGAATGACGGGGTTGTTGGGATTTCTCAGGATCTGGAACAGGTCCTCCACCGACAGGGATTCGAGGACCACCGTCACCGGCAGCCGGCCGACGAATTCCGTCTCAAAACCGTAGGCCATGAAGTCCTCGGAGCGGACCTGTTTATGATACCCTTCGGCCAGTTCCCGGGATTTCAGGCGGGCCTCGAAGCCCAGGCCCTTGTCCTGAAGGCGCTTGCGGATGATTTCATCCAGATGGTTGAAGGCCCCGCTGACGATGAACAGGATGTGCTTGGTATTGATGGTGCGTTTTTCCTTCTTCCCGGTTTTCCGAAAACGCTCGATGGCCTGCAACTGGGAAATGGGATCATGGGGCACCCGCAGGTCGATTTCGGCCTCTTCCAGCGGTTTGAGCAGGGCCCGTTGCACCCCGGTGCGGGAAACATCGGGCCCGATCAGGTTGTGACTCGAGGCGATCTTGTCGATTTCGTCGATATAGACGATGCCGTACTGGGCCAGCTCGATATCATCGCCGGCTTCCAGGACCAGGTCCCGAACCAGGTCCTCCACGTCCCCGCCCACGTACCCTGTCTCACTGAACTTGGTGGCATCACCCTTGACAAAGGGCACCCCCAGCTTCTTGGCAATCAATTTGATCAGGTAAGTTTTTCCTACACCGGTGGGACCGATCATGATAATGTTGTTCTTGATCAGGCCCACCGCCTCCGCGCCGGAATGTTTTCCCTGCCGCTCCCAGTATCTGATCCGGTTGAAATGGGTGCAGATCTTGGTCGCCAAAACGGCTTTGGCCTCATCCTGCCGCACCACATATTCATCCAGGTATGCCTCCAGCTCTTCCGGTTTCATTTCAAAGTTTATCTTGGACAAGGCCTTCCCCGCTTCCGAGACCGTCGTTCCGTTACCTTCCGCTTCCCCTTTGGGAAAAACGAAAGGATTGATTATTTTTACCCTGTCTCCATACTTCTTGGAAAGGTATTCGGCCAGTTCTTTCTCCAGCTCCTTCTGGTTGGGTACCTTGCCTTCGCTGCCGGAGGTGTTTTCCTTTTCCTGCTTTATTGCGAACATAAAAACCTGCTTTCGTCATTTTTTTTCATTAGGGTAACCGCCGGTTCGGCCGCCTACCGCCTATTTAGGGATTACTATAATGCATGGCCGGGTTCTTTTCAACTCTGGCCCGCAGCCCCGACCCTGATCTGCGGAACTCCTTCCGGAAGAGCTCCATAAAACCGGAGTCGCCGTGCTCGTGGCCCCCCCTTGGGGCCTCTCCCCTATAGGCCCCTCCGGCCCTTATAGCTCCCCCCCAGGCGGCGCCCGGCAATTTTTTTAAGGATTTCCGCAAACTATCCCACTTTTTCCTTGACAGTTCCCTATATTAATCTCTATAACTGATCTTCAGTGGGGATTTGTGGGGAATTGTGTAGTTTTTTTCCAACTTGGGGGAGGATTAGGGGTTGTTTCGAGGACGATCGCTGCATCTGATTGACCAGAAGGGAAGGATCAGCATTCCGCCCCGGTTCCGGGAGATATTGAAAGCCGGAGGAGATCCCCGCCTGGTGGTGACCAACTGGGAAGACTGCCTGGCCGCTTATCCTTTTATGGAGTGGCAGCAGATTGAAGAAAAGATGAGCCAACTTTCCCAGGTGGACAGGGAAATCAGGGCCTTCAAACGATTTTTCATTTCCGGGGCCTGCGAATGCAGCCTGGACAGCCAGGGCCGTATTTTAATTCCCCCGGCCCTGAGAGAATACGCGGGACTGGAAAAAGAGATCATCCTGGCCGGCCAGTTGAAATATTTCGAGGTTTGGGACAAGTCAAAATTAGAGGAAGAGTTGAAAAGGGCCCAGCAGAATCTGCAGGCCCTGGAGACCAGAGTAGCCACACTGGGACTATAAGAGCAATCGATCCTTCGTCCATACATCAGCCGGTTATGGTCCGGGAAGTTCTGGGTTTTCTTCCTCTCCATGGAGGCAGCAT
>JALOOY010000353.1 GCA_025454185.1 Thermodesulfobacteriota bacterium | reverse complement strand
CGCCGAATCGAGAACTGGAGTTTCCGTACCCTGCAAAAAAAAATCGACAGCATGCTCTTTGAACGCACCGCCCTTTCCCGAAAACCGGCCGAACTGGCCAGGCAGGAATTGGATGCCTTACGGGAAGAGGACAAATGGAGTTATACCTGCGCTGGCTGGAAAAATATGAGCGGGAGTCCGGCGAGGAATCCCCGCTGGGATTGATCCTCTGCGCTGGAAAATCCGAGGAACAGATCGAGTTGCTGCAGCCCAAAAAGTACTGATTAATTGGATTATTCATATTATTTGGACTATATTTTATTGAGGATGGAGAAAATCATGAGCACCCCCCAAAAGATCTTCTATGAAAAAACCGCCCAACAAATCATCCAGGCCCTCGAAAAGCGCCGTATGGCCGGCAGCTACGCCCCTACCGGCGCCCAGGCTAAAGAAGAAGTACTCGCTATGATCCCCGCAGGGTCCACCGTGTTTCGCTGCGGTTCCACCACGCTGGCGGAACTGGGTTTCTGGGAGGCCCTGAAGGCCAAGCCGGGCGTGGAGGTGATCGACCCTTACCTGCCCCAGTATTCCCCGGAAGAGGGGATAGCCCGGCGGCGTCAGGGGCTGACGGCCGATTTCATGATCGCCTCCAGCAACGCCGTCACGCTCGACGGGAAGCTGGTCAACCTGGACGGCATGGGCAACCGGGTGGCGGCTATGACCTTCGGGCCGAAGAAGGTCATCCTGGTGGTGGGCCTGAACAAGGTGGCCGTAACCCTGGAGGAGGCTATGGACCGGACCAAGCACGTGGCCGCGCCCATGAACTGCATCCGCCTGGACATTGCCAACCCCTGCCGGGAAACGGGCCTGTGCAGCGACTGCCATACGCCGACCCGCATCTGCAACATGTGGTCCATCATCGAGGGCCAGGCCGTGAAGGACCGGATTCATGTGGTGTTGGTGGGGGAGCCTTTAGGTTTTTAACCGAGCCTTTCATTAATAATTGACAATTAATTATTGATTATTAATTATTGATTTTGATTTTTATCCTTTGTAGTCCCTCATGTCTCCCGACTTTTTCACCTGGCCGGAAATCCAGGCCCTGCTGGCCCGTTCCCTCCCTCAGCGGCAGGCGCTGCAGCGTCTTTACGCCCGACTGCCGACTACCCGCTGCCGGCGGCGGGCGCACTGCTGCGCCCTGCTGCCGGAGGCCTCGTTGGTGGAGGTCCTGGCGGCCCTGGCCGCCATCCAGGAATTCCCTTCCGAGCGGCGTCTGGACCTGTTGAAAAAGGCGATCCGTTATTTCCTGGTCAATCCCCTGGAAATAACCTCCTGCCCTTTTTTGGCAGGAGCGGATTGCCTGATTTATGCTGACCGCTTCTTCGGCTGCCGGGCCTACGGTTTATGGTCCCCGGAAGAATATGAGCGCCGGGCCGGGGCCAATCGCCAGGCCAAAAGCCAAATGAGAGAACAATGGCTCCGGCTGGGGGTCCGGTTGCCGACGGCGGTCTTCGACTTCCAGGTGCCCTATTGCCGGAAGGTGGAGCCGGACGGTGCAGGACCGGAGGCAGACCGGGAACTGATCGCCGCCGAGGAGGCGATTGAAAAAATTGCGGACTACCTCGGTCCCGAGGCCGACCGTTTCCGGAACCTCTATTTTTCCGACCTGAGTTTTTTGCTTGCCGGCCTGCTGCTCGGCGTTCCGGAGGCCCTGCGCTTGAAATTTACCCTGGTGCAAGAGGGGTTGCGCACAGGAAGCCGCAAGCGTCTGGATGAAACGCTGCTGGGTTTAGAACTCCCGGATGCTGCACAGGTCTGACTCTTTTACCGCCTCCCCTTTTATGGATTGACCGCGCAGGCCTAGAATTTAAGACGGCCCAACCGGGCGGTTGAAACTTCCGGACTCAACGGGTATAATGCCCTCTCAGAATCCTATGCCGCGCCAACCATCCCCACCTCGTAAATCCTCCCGCTTTCGTCTGGTCAAGATCGCCTTTTTTACGGCCGCCTTGATCGGGGCCTTGATCACCATCGTCGGGGTCTATTACCTGATCCTCATCATCCAACTGCCGGACATCCGCTCCCTGCAGGATTACAACCCGCCCCTGGCCACCGAGATCCTGGCCGCCGACGGCAGCCCGGTGGGGCTGCTTTACAAAGAAAAAAGGGTACTGGCGCCCCTTTCGGAGATGCCTCCCCACCTGGTGCGGGCCTTCATCGCCTCGGAGGATTCCCGCTTCTTCCAGCACCGGGGAGTGGACCTGATCAGCATCCTGCGGGCCCTATGGAAAAACATCTGGGCCGGGGAAATCGTCCAGGGCGGGAGCACCATCACCCAGCAGGTCACCAAGTCGCTCCTCCTGACCCCGGAAAAAAGTTTTTCCCGCAAGGTCAAGGAGGCCTTTCTCGCTTACCGCCTGGACCAGAACCTCTCTAAACAGGATATCCTCTTCATCTATCTGAATCAGATCTACCTGGGACACGGGGCTTACGGCGTGGAGGCCGCGGCCCAGACCTATTTCAACAAAAAGGCCCGGGACCTGAATGTGGCCGAAAGCGCCATGCTGGCCGGCTTGCCTCAGGCCCCCAGCCGCTATTCCCCCCTGGTCCATTTTCAAAAGGCCAAGGAGCGCCAGCGCTACGTGCTGGGTCGCATGGTCGAAGAAGGCTACCTGGACGGCCCGGGCGCCGCCGCGGCCGAGCGCTGGCCCCTCTATTTCTCCCCTACGGCTGACCCCAATCTGACCCTGGCTCCGCACCTGGTGGACATGGTCCGTAAATTTTTATTCCAAAATTACGGTTCCGAATTCGTCCTAACAGCCGGCCTGAAAATCTATACGACCCTCGATCCGGTCTTTCAACGGGCCGCCCGGGAAGCGGTGGAGCGCGGCACCAGCGCCGTGTACCAACGCCATATCTACACCAAACCGCTGCGTCAAATCGCCCCGGAACAGATCGAGGCCTACTGCCGTCAACTGGCCCGTTCCGCGGCCAACACCCCCCGGAAAAACGGCGCCGCGCAGCCCGGCGTGATCACCGAGGTGGACCCGGTGGGCCGGACGGCCCGGGTCTGCCTCTCGACCGGTAAGGGGGTCTTCCCCCTGCCCCGCCGCGCTGCGGAGCCGCGGGACGCCGCCCCGGATGAGGAATCCGACGCGGATCGCAGTCTGCCTGTTTCCTATCAGGTAGGCGACGTCCTCAATTTCAGGACGGAGCCGGGGAAACCCTACCTGTCTCTGGCGGAGCAGAATCCGGTGGAGGCCGCCCTGCTGGCCATCGACCGCCCTACCGGCGCCATCAAGGCCCTGGTGGGCGGCAAGGATTACGGCCAGACGGAATTCAACCGGGCCGTCCAGTCCAAGCGCCAGCCGGGTTCTTCCTTCAAGCCCCTCATTTACGCCGCCGCCCTGGACAAGGATTTTACCCCGGGGACCGTCATCATGGACGCCCCCATCTCTTTCGGCGGCAGCCCGCCCTG
>JALOOY010000352.1 GCA_025454185.1 Thermodesulfobacteriota bacterium | reverse complement strand
CTGACCCCCGCCACCCGGTTTTCCCTGAATGACAAGATCCATCTCTACACGGTCTGGACGGGGCTGCAGGGCGCCCATGCCCTGATGGTCAAATGGGTCCGACCGGACGGCAAGGTCCAGGAAACCACGCGTTTCAAGTTTTCCGTCCCGGCCGGGGAGGTCAATTACCGTACCTGGGCCTGGCTCTCTTTCAAAAAAAGCCTGCTCAACATCTCCGCCGGGGACAGCAAATTTGTGGGCTCCTGGAAAGCGCGGCTGTTCCTGGATGATAAACTGCTGGCCGAGTACCCCTTCCAGGTTCTCTAACTTCCTGTTCCAGTATTTCGCTCGAGTATCAAGAATCCCAGGCGGCCATGGAGGTTTAATAAGGGTAACGTACCCTTATTGGGCTATTCTTCCAGGAGGAAACGATAATCCTTCAGGCGGGTCAAGACCTTTTTCATGCCCCGGATCACGCAGAGATGGGGTTCGGCGGGCCGCTGCACCGGCAAATGGAAACGCCGGTGGATCCGCTCGGTCCAGCCTTTTAGGTAGGCGCCCCCCCCGGCCAGGGTCACCCCGTTGGTGGAGATATCCGCGGCCAGTTCCGGGGTCAGCGTTTCAAAGGCGGTATTGATGCCCTGGAGCACTTTTTGGGCCGAGGCCTCCAGGGCCGCCCGGATGTCGGCGGTGTTCAACTCTATCTTTCGGGGAAGATGGTAAAAACGATGGAAGCCCTTAATCTCGAAGGCGTAGTCCTCAATAACCGGGGCAATGGAACCGTGATCGATCTTGATTTTTTCGGCCGTGGTGGGTCCGATGCAGAAGTGGTTTTTGGACTCGATGGCCTGCCGAATGGCCTCGTCCATGTTGTTTCCGCCTATCTTGAGGGAAATGCACTGGACGATCCCGTTCAAGGCCAGGGTGGTTATTTCCGTGGTCCCTCCGCCCAGGTCCACCAGAATATTTCCGTTGGGATCTTCAATGGAGAGATCGGCGCCCAGGGCCGCCGCCAGGGGTTCCCGAATCAGGTAAATACGGGAAAAGGGATATAATTCCAGTTGCTTGCGATAAGCGCGCACCTCCACGTCCGTGGCGCCCCAAGGCAGGCAGAAAAGGACATTGCGCACGATTCCCTTACGGCGGCCGAGTATCTTTTTGATCAGGCTTTGCAGAAAGGCGCTGCAGACCTCAAAATCCGAGATGACCCCTTCCCGAAGGGGTTGAATGACCTCGATATTCCGCGGGGCCAGACCGTGCATCCGTTTGGCCTCGTTGCCGATTGCCAAAGGGAGACGGTTGTTCTGACGGTTGTTTTGTTTGAGGGCCACAAAGGTGGGTTCCTGGAAATAGCCCTCCGCAGAGGCCAGCCAGGCCACCGAATAGGTGGTACCCAAATCAATGGCCATATGGTAAAATAAACGCATACGCTCTGATCGATCAGGCAGGCAGGTGAGGATTGGCTAAGAAGGGCGGACCGGCCACCGGGGGGTGACCGGTGCATACCCCCTTATAGGCCTTCACTGGCCAATTCTTCCACCAGCTTTTTTTGATTTTCGGTGAGTCTACGAGGCAAATCCACCACCAGCCGCACCAGTTGGTCTCCTCTTTCCTTGTTACCCAACTGCGGGAGGCCGTAGCCTTTCAACCGAAGCTTGGCCAGGGGCTGGGTTCCGGGCGGAACTTTGACTTGCAGGGATTTTCCCTCCAGGGTGGGCACTTCCAGGCTGGTCCCGAGCACGGGCTCCCCCTTTCCGGACATGCGCAGTTTTTTCCCGGTCGTAATCCCGGCCGGGATCTTGACCGATAATTTTTCCGTCTTTTTGTCCGAGGGCAGGGTCAGGGTCTTTTCGGCCCCGAAGGCCGCCTCGCGCAGACTGATCGGCAACTCATACAGGCGGTCGGCCCCCTTCTGGGCCATGCCGGCCCCCTCGTAATAGGAAAAAGGGTCGCCATACTCGAATCCACGCCCCCCTCCCGGCTGGCCGTAGGTGCGGTACTGACGGCCCCCCCCGGTCCGGCCCTGGCCGGAAAAGATCCCTTCGAAGCCCCCGGCGCCGCCAAAACCGAATTCACGGAAAATATTGCTGAAATCAAATCCCTTGAAAATGTCCTCCTGGCTGTAGCGCTGCTGAAATCCGGAAGACCCGAACGTGTCGTATTGTTTCCTTTTTTCCTTGTCGCTGAGGACGGCGTAGGCTTCGCTGAGCTCCTTGAATTTTTCCTCCGCCTTCTTATCACCTTTGTTGCGATCCGGATGGTATTTCATGGCCAGCTTGCGGTAGGCCTTTTTGATATCCTCCGCGGAGGCTTTTTTGTCCGTTCCTAAAATTTTATAGTAATCTTTTTCAGGCATGGTATTATCCTAATTCCCAGCATGTCTCCCATCCCTTTCGGCCAAGGGTCCGCCGCGGGGCAGATGCGGAAAAAACTATTCACTTTCAATCGGTTATAATATAACCCGATCCAACCAACCTGTCAATTGGAATAGCATCATGAAAAAATGGAAATGTACTGTCTGCGGTTACCTGCATGAAGGGGACAAACCGCCCTCCCGCTGCCCGGTCTGCGGGGCCGGCGCCTTTCAATTCATTTTATATGCGCCGCTCCCCGAATTGCTGGAGGCCTCGCTCAAGGAAGCCTTCGCCGGGGAGTCCAAGGCCCATGTCCGCAACCTGGCCTTTGCCCACAGGGCCGAACAGGAAGGCTACCCGGCCATAGCCCGGCTCTTTCGGGCCGTGGCCCGGGCCGAGCGAATCCATGCCGAGGAATACCTGAAGTACCTGGAAGGTACGGTGGGGGAAACGGCGGAGAACCTTAAGACCGCCTTTGAAAACGAAATCAAGGCCAAAGGGGAGATTTATCCCCCCCTGATCAAGGAGGCCCTGGAGGGGAAAAGGGAAGACGTGGCCTGGAGTTTTATTCGCGCCCGGGACGTGGAAGACCGGCACGCCCGCTTGTACAAAGAGGCCCTGGGGGCCATGCTGGCCGACCGGGAGCCAGTCTACCATGTGTGCCGCACCTGCGGTTATATCTTCGACGGGGACCTGCCCGAAACCTGCCCCGTATGCCGCAGCCCGCGGGACCGCTTTGTGCGGGTGGAGTAAAATGGTCCTTGTTCCAGCCAAAAAAATTTAAATTTTTATCGGCTAAGGGATCAGACCGGCCACCACCAGGATGACCAACTCCTCGGGACCGGTGTTGGTCAATTCGTGAAAGGCCCCGATGGGAATGTGAATGGCATCCCCGGCCCGGACTTCCAGGCACTCTGGCCCCACCTGCATCAAACCCTCCCCGGCCTGAATAATGTAAATTTCCTCCATGGGGTCCCGGTGGCCGCTCAGTCTTTCTCCGGGAGGCACCGCGGCGTGGGCCAGAAACATCAGGGTCTGCAGGTGCCGGGTATCGAGCACCATATGAGCCACCCCGCCCTCGTGGGCGCGGTAACGTGTGGCTTCTACATCGGGATGGTTCAGGTTTCTAATGATCATGGCGCCCCTTTTTCCTCAGGCCGTTACGCGGCAGTTTTCATAGTACCCGTTGGCCCCCCATCCGTCAATAGTTCGCAAAACTTTTTCACCAGCAAGGGGTCGAATTGAATCCCCGAGTAGCGCGAGATCTCCTCGATGGCTTCTTCCTGGGAAACGGCCCGGCGATAAGGCCGGTCATTGGTCAAGACATCGAAGGCATCGGCAATGGCCAGGATCCGGCATTCCAGGGGGATGCGCTCCCCGATCAGACCCGCCGGATACCCGTGCCCGTTCCACCATTCGTGATGCTTGAGGATCCAGTCGGCGATGGGGACCAGGTCGGTCGCCGCCAGGGCGATGCGGTACCCGATCTCGCAGTGCCTTTGCATCTCGATGGCCTCCTCCGGGTTCAAAGGACCGGGCTTCATTAATATCCGGTCGGGGATGCCCACTTTGCCGATATCGTGGAACTGGGCCAGCAGACGGAGATCGATGACGCTGCGCTCCGGCAGACCGATGGACTCGGCCAGGCTTTCCACCAGGTCCTGGATTCGCCGGGCGTGGCCTTCGGTGATGAAATCCCGGGCTTCCAGGGCCTTGTTCAACGTTTGCACCACGGAACTATGGATGCTCTGATTGCAGAGGAGTTTCTCCCGATACATGTTGTTGTCCGCCTGGGTGAAGACCTCCCGGACGGTGGCGGGGGCCTCGTCATTCAAGGCGAACCCCACGGCCAGGCTTAAAGGCAGGTCCGGCAGGGTGTCGTTGTAGTCCTTCACGGCCCGGCGAATGTTCCGGCGGGCTTCGGCCAAGACCTCCCGCTCGGTCCGAATCACCAGGACCGCCAATTCGTCGCCCCCCACGCGGCCGATGGTCACATTGTCCGGGAAGGCTTCCTGCAGGATCTCCGCGGCCTTGACCAGTAAACGGTCTCCTTCCTCGTAGCTCACGGTATCGTTGACGAATTTCAAACCGTTGACATCAACGGTTAAAATCCCTACGGGATCGTAATTGCCTTGATCGAACCGCTGCATCTCATTTACAAAGGCTTGCCGGTTTAACAAACCGGTGAGAGGATCGCGCAATTGGATTTGATCGAGACCATCCTTCAGTTTTATCACCTCGGACTGGTCCATCCAGGTCCCCAGGATTTGCTGGATCCGTCCCTCATTGTCCAGTTTACCGAAAAATCTTCCTTGAATCATCCTGGTATTCTTGTCTCGGTCATAAACCGGCCATTCGTTTCTTTCAATTCTTTTCCGGACCTGAATTTCCCGGACCAGTTTGTTCCACTCCTCCCCATCCGCAAGCAGGGTCTGGATCGACAAACCCGTTACATCTCGGATGGCCTCGAATCCTAGTAATTGCACGAGTTTTTGGTTACAGTGGAGTATTTCCCCTGTAGGACTGGCCCAGAAATTCCCGGTAATTCCTTGCGCAAATAAGCGCTGGAAGTCCTCTTCCGCTTCCTTCAGGCTGGCTGCGGTTTTTTCCAGGTTTTCCAACCATTGGTTGACCTTATCCGACAAATCGTAAAAAGGGTCTTCCTTCCCGGGCAGTGAAATGCGTTGAAACGACCTGCCGTTCAGGGTCAGCGTCTGCAGGCTGTTAAGTATTACATCCGTACGCTGTTGGATTCGTTTCTTAATGAAACTGGTTGATAGCAAGCCGATTCCTTCTGAAGCGAGCAATAATCCCAGAACGATGAGGATCCCCTCTTTCCAATTCAAACCGGCCG
>JALOOY010000351.1 GCA_025454185.1 Thermodesulfobacteriota bacterium | reverse complement strand
CCGATCCCCAGAAAAGCCCCGATCCAGGACCAGCCCACTTCGGCCAGGCTGACCCGGGGCGGGCTTTTTGTGTTGCCCTTCATCTTGTTGAAGTAACCCATGCCCGGCCCCCTTCAAAAAAACTTTTCCGTATATCCGGCCAGTATCCTCAAGACATCGGCCCGGGTTACGATCCCGGTCAACCGGCCTTGTTCGTTCAATACCGGGGCCCGATTGATGGTCCGCTCCCGGAAAAGCCTGAGAATCTCTCCCAGCGAGGCATCTTCACGCAGGGTTAGGGCCGGGGAGGTCATAATATCCTCGGCCCACTTTTCCCGCAGGGCCAGGGCCGTCTGCCCGGCGGCCTGTAAACAGACGGCGATGACGCCCATTAAAGAACCCTGGTTCTGCGGCGCCAGACGACGGAGAAAATCCTTCTCGGTAATCAGGCCGGCCACGCTGCCATCGCTTTCTACGACCGGCAGACCGGAAACATTGTTCCGGGCCATGGTTTCGGCCACCTCCCCTAAAGGCGTCTTTCGCTTCACCCGGATCACCTCCCGGGTCATCAGACTGCCGGCCCGGCCAACCTCCAGCAGGCGTTTCCAGGCCGTGCGCCGGGCGATGCGGTAGATCTCCTTGAAGTCCCCGGAAGTAATGTCGACATAGCCCCCGATTTCCTTCATGGCCTCCAGGACGTCTTCATCGGAGATATTCCTGGGGTCCGGTCCTTCTTCGGGTTTATCTTTTAAGAACTCATCCATGGCCTGGCCCTTCTCCCAACCCAGGTAAATAAGATAAGGTTTGAATGACGGATGCCTGGTTTACAATTATTCAGCATTGTAAAAGGCGGAACCTTGACCTAAGTCAAAGGGCTTGACAATAGATGCCATCCATATTGCGCAACTGCGCTACCACTAATGATTGATCTTCCGCACCCACTCCTCGGCATTTTTGAGCAGGAAACCAATGCGGTTCCCTTCCTTGGTCTTTACTACCAGATGCCGGCCCCCGGTCGCCAAAGACGTCTGGCCCTTGAACGATTTTTCGACGTCGGCCCCCGTTATTTCCGCCCGGGGGATTTCTATTTTCTGGCCGGTTATTTTTTCGAAAAGCAGTGCTTTCTCGGTCAGGCAGATCACGCCGTTCCCTTTAACGTTGCCGAACCGGACATCGGCCCCCCGATAAAGGGCGGATTGCGGCTCGATGATAAATTTTGTATTGGCCTGTCGGTATTGTTCGATCAGCTTGTTCTTGAGGGCTCCCGTTTTCTTCGACAGCCAGCGGGACATGAGAAACCAGATACCGGCCTGGACGACAAAAATCGCGACAATCAAAAGAATAATCTGCGGAGCGTTCATGTGAACCTTAAGGCACAGTGGGGGGCACCAGTGCTGCAATCCTAAATTGGCTGTTAGATGTTTGATCTGGATGTTGGACGTTCAGCTTTTTTTAGGCGGCCTTTCAACCCTTGGGTTTGAAGACGACCGCCGACCGGGTGCGGATCGACCACCACGATCCCGTCTGCTTCCCCTTTGGTAATGGCGCCCACCGGGCAGGCCGGAACGCAGACCGGCTCCAGGCAATGCCAGCAGGGCCCGATCAGATAGCTGATCGCCACCTCGAGAAAGGTTCCCTTTTCGGTGTAATGAATCCGTATTAAGTTTTCGGGTCCGGATGATGGACCATCTGCCGGTAGGCCCGGCAGCGCAGACAGGTCCGGAGCTGTTCCGGCTCCGGACCCGCATCGCCTTCCACCCGGATGATCCGGTTTCCTTTTACATGCAACCGGAGCGGGCAGCGGCCCCCGCAGTCAAAGGTTGAAGTGGTCCGGACGATCCTGACTTCGTCGCTGTCCGGAAGGGAATTGGTAGAACTCATAGCTGCCTCCGCGGGTGCCGGTTGACCGCCCTTCTGTTATATCGGGGCCTAGATTGTATCCGACTGCGGCAAGCGATAACTCACGATTAAGGCCGAGTTCTCCAAGGTTGGCAACGCCCTCATTTATTCCGGAATCAATGCCTCGCCCAAGTCGCGCAGGCCGTGGAAATCGAATGTCAGAATCCTAGGTTGCCGTCCTCTTTGTCGAGGACGACAGCAAGAGCCAAGGCATTCCGCAGCATAAAGGCACCATACTCATTGGCAAGAGTGACAATTGCGCGTGCACCACTGTCCGTCCAGTCGTGATCCTTGCACAGGGCTCTGGTGAGTTGCTCGAAATCAACCCTGCTCGTTGCCTTTCTACGGGTGGAGTTCACAGTGAAGTCGTATTCAGATATGGCTGACTGAAGCATCGCAGATTGGCTAATCATGTCGGTTCTCGGCTTCGCCATTATTATTTGAATCGATTCGTTGCCTCCGCAAGCTGCGCGCTCCCTTTCCGTGGATCAAAGTGCGTACTACGCGGCGGGAATACCTGTATATTGTGAGCCCGTCTCACCCGGCGAAGCAGGGCCCTTGGCGAGGCAGGGAGGGAATGAAAATGGCTGGGTCGAAGGTTCGGGATTCACCCACCCCCCCGCCCCCCTCCTGTCCAGGGAGGGGGAGTTGAGAAAAATTCTCCGAATGGGATTTTCGTATTTAATTCGATGTTCGATGTTCGTCTTTTTACTAGTCCCACTTATCCAACGCCTGATACAGCGCCTCCGGCAGCCGCACGATCTTCCCTTCCCGGTCCACGCAGCCGTGGACCGTGTAGCCCTCCACCAGCAGGTCGTTGCCCTGGTTGAGGATCCGGTAGTCGAAACGCATGGAGACTTTCTTTACGTAGTGGACCCCGGTATTGATCAGGATCACTTCGTCGTAGCGGGCCGATTTGACGTATTTCAGGTGGGCTTCCGCGACCGGCAACAGGAAGCCCTGCTCTTCCACGGCGGCATAGGGCAGGCCCAGGTTGCGGATCAGTTCCGTCCGGCCGATCTCGAACCAGCGCAGATAATTGGCGTAGTAGGCCACCTTCATGGAATCCACATCGCCGTAGATGACTCGATAAGTTGTGGTAAAATATTTCATGGCCGGCCTTCTTTTCGCGTTGAACGTAAAATTAAAACATGATTGGTTTGAAGATCTCGGGGGCCACCCACCGCTCGGATTTCGAATTTCGGATTTAGCTTATCCGGCTTATTCTTTTACCTGAGAAACCAGGTCATGAGTTCATCCCCCTTGGGGAAGCCCACTTCCCCGTCCAGGGCCGTGCGCTCCGAAAAGCCCCGCACCCGTGGTTTCCGCGCTGCGTCCCCCGAGCGATAGACGGCCATGGGCACGGGTTCGCGCGTATGGGTCATCCGGGAAATCGGAGTAAAATGATCGGTGACCACCATCAGGGAATAATCCTCAAAGGCCTTCATCATTCAAGGCCGCCAGGGCCTTTTCGGCCTTGCCCCGGTAATTCGTATCGAGATACCCGGTGATACCGGGCACGGGCAGGATCTCCCAACCCAGAAGGGTACCGATCCCGCGCAACAGATCCACCGCGGAAATGATCCCGCCCCTCCGGCCGTATTGCTGCATGAAGGACGGCATGGCCGGTTGCTTCCCCTGGCCCCAGAGCCAGATGGAGTCGGCCGGGAGCTTTCCCTGCTTTATCCGTTCAACGTTGACCGGGTGACCTTCCAGGATCGGCCAGGAGCGGCGCATCAGGTCCACCACCGGCGCCAGCGGCCCCTGATCGAACAGGTACTCCGTCACATCCTGGCCGGTCAGATCATGGGGCGGCCGGGTCTTCAGCGTGGGATCGCCGCCGTCCCAGACCAGCACGTGCCGGTAGCTCACGCCGGGATGAAAGGTCAGGCCGGGTTTCTTAAGGCCGGCATTCAGGGCCGCAATCAACTCGCAGCCTTCATCGCTGGAGATATGGCCGGCACTGTAGGAGCCCATCCGGAAACGGTCGACCTCCGACCGCTCCAGGTGCACCAGATTGCAGCGAAAGGCCACTTCCTCTCCCTGCAGGCGCAACCCCAGGCTGGCCGCCTCCAGCGGAGCCCGTCCGGTATGATAGACCAGGGGGTCGTAGCCCATGAGGGACAAATTGGCGATGTCGCTGCCCGGTTCGCAGGCCGGAGGCACGGTCTGGACCCAGCCCAGGACGCCATGGGCGGCCAGCTTGTCCATCCAGGGAGTTCCGGCCGCTTCCAGAGGAGTTTTTCCATCCAGTTCGTCGAGAGGATAGTCGCCCATGCCGTCGCCGACGAGGATAATGTATTTCTTCTTCTTTCCGTTCACAGGTATCCCTCTAATACTCGAACATCCAACATTCAACATCGAACATCCAACATTGA
>JALOOY010000350.1 GCA_025454185.1 Thermodesulfobacteriota bacterium | reverse complement strand
TCCGTAATCAATGGGCCGGGGGCGGCGGTGGGCAACCTGCTGTATAGCCATGCTGTTGCCGATGGCCTGGACCCCGTTGATCATGGTCAACAGGGCCAAGGCCCCGAGGACCGGGAGATGCTCCAGTCTCAGATCCAGGGTCAACCCGGGCCAGACCCCGCGGAAAGCGCCCAGCCAGGGAAAATCCAACACGGCTTTGGGGGCCTGGAACAGACCGAAGGCCCAGGCCGCGGAAAGTCCGGCCGCCAGACCCAGGATGGGGGACCAGACCCGCTGGTTTTTATTCCCGAAGAGGGACAGGCCCAGCAGGACACAGAGGGTGATCAGGCCGGCCAGAAAATTCTGCCAGGAGCCGTAAAAAGCCTGACCCTTGTCCCCCATCCATTCGTGGAGGCTCAGGGGGACCAGGCTCAGGACCACCAGCAGCAGGATGACGCCCAAATAGGCCATGAGAAACTCGACCGGCGCCACCAGGATGCTCAAGGTGGCCAGCAAGGGAAATCCCCCCGCTTTAAGGGTGGCGATGCTGCCGGCCAGGTAGGCGGCTGAACTGCCCATGAACAGAGTATAGCCCGTGCCGATAGGCCCCAGGCGCAGGACCTGGATCAGGGTCACCAGACCGGAGGCCACGCCGGCAGCGAAGGAGGCGAAGAGGATATGGTCCAGTGGCGCCCCGGCGGCCTTGCCGATGATCACCGGCAGAAAGACGATGGAGCTGTAGATCAGCAGCACATGCTGCAGGCCCATGACCAGGGTGAGCCATAGGGGTGGTTTTTCGTGGACCGCATAGAGTATTTTATTGGATTGGCCGACCATGGGGGACCTGTCTTAAATAAAAAAATGAAGGACGGTCATGGTATCGACAGGAACGCAGGAAGACTTAACCTGCACGCTGCATAAAAAACAGGGCGGAATTTGATGAAAACCATATCCCACCCCAGGTGAATTCCTTAAACGAACGAAAATTTACCGGGGCCCCTAATGGATGTTCGTCCCTATCGTTTTCCGCCCTGTTTTTTATGCAGCATCCAGGTTAACTAGGGCTGGCTGGGGAAAACGCCCCTTCTTTTCTGTTTGACATAATTCAATGACTTCCAATATGTTTTATCTTGAAATACCGCTGTCCGCTGCGGGGACGAAAATACGACCAAAGGCAAGGAGGATATTATGAGTAGTACACTGGACTGGGGGGGAAATCCCACACCGCTGAAAGTAATGGACCTGACCTTGCGCGACGGGACGCAGTCCCTGTTCGCCACCAGGATGCGCACCGAGGACATGATCACCGTGGCCGAGATGATGGACGAAGTGGGCTTCTGGGCCATGGAGGTCTGGGGCGGGGCCACCTTCGACGCTATGAGCCGTTTCCTGGGGGAGGACCCCTGGGAAAGACCGCGGACCTTGCGGAAGTACGCCAAAAAGACCCCTTTCTCCATGTTGCTGCGCGGCCAGAACCTGGTGGGGTACCGCAATTACGCCGACGACGTGGCCCGGGAGTTCGTGGACCTGTCCTGCGAGGCGGGCATCAACGTCTTCCGCACCTTCGATGCCTTAAACGATTTCCGCAACTTTGAAACGGTGGTGGAGCGGATCAAGGCCAATAAACAGCACTTTCAGGGCACGATCTGCTATTCCCTTACCGAACGGCGCATGGGCGGTCCGGTGTTCAACCTGGATTATTATCTGGCCAAGGCCGCCGAACTGGAGGCCATGGGAGCCGACAGCATCTGCATCAAGGACATGGCCGGCCTGATCGCCCCCTACGACGCCTTTGACCTGGTAAGCGCCCTGAAAAAGAAATGTCGGGCCCCCATCCACCTGCACAGCCATTACACCAGCGGCATGGCCTCCATGAGTTTTATCAAGGCGGCCGAGGCCGGCGTGGACATCATCGACTGCTGCCTGGCCCCCTTTGCCCTGCGCACCAGCCACCCGGCCGTGGAGCCCATCATCGTGGCCCTGGAAGGGACCCCGCGCGACACGGGCCTGTCCCTGAAAGCCATGCTCAAGATGGGCGAGGAACTGGAGAAGATAGCGCCCAAATACCGGGACTACTGGATGCCCAACCAGATGAGCGTCATCGACACCGGCGTCCTGGTGCACCAGGTGCCGGGCGGCATGATCAGCAACCTGGTGAGCCAGCTCAAGGAAGCCAAAGCCCTGCACCGCCTGGCCGAGGTCTATCAGGAAGTGGCCGTTACCCGTAAGGAAATGGGCACCCCGCCTCTGGTGACCCCCACCAGCCAGATCGTGGGGGTGCAGGCCGTACTAAACGTGCTTTTTGGTAAATATAAAATGGTCACCAACGAAACCAAGGGGGTGCTCTACGGCCTCTACGGCAAGACCCCGACGGACCCGGATCCGGAAGTGCGGACCAAGGCCTTGCGAAAATACGCCCGCGGCACCGAGCCCATCACCTGCCGGCCCGCGGACGTGATTGAGCCCGAGTTGCACCACGCCCAGGAACGGGTCAAGGATATCCCCGGCGCCGACAAATTCGACGTCATGACCGCGGCCCTCTACGACCAGACCGGCACCAAATTCGTCCGCATCAAGCACGGGCTGGAGCCCATGCCGGCCGCTATGAAGGGCCGGACCCTGGAAGACGTGGCCGCGGAGGATAAGATCGTAGCCGAGTGCAAGAAGGAAGCGAAGGAGAAAATGAAGACCTGATGGTTTCGCAAAAAGTCGGCAAGGGAGTCATTGCGAGGCGTGAAACGACGAAGCAATCCCCTAAAATTATCCGGTTACGCTGGGGGATTGCTTCGCTCCGCTCGCAATGACGACTTTTTGCGAGACTAGTAAACGCTGATTCCGGCCGTTAAACCGGCTCATGGTTTATTCCGGCAGGCGGCGCAGGGTCGCTTCCGAGGCGCTGCCTGCCGTTTAATCCCTGTCTTCGTCTTCCTCTTCGTCCCACATCTCCGATTCCGCTGCCATGGACGAGATCACGAAATCGAAGTAGACGCCGATGGAAGCGGTGAGATGGTTCAACAGTTCGCTCCACTTCAATTTTTCGTCGACCCCCTTGGCCTTGGCGATTTCCTTGAGGGTCCGGTCTATTTCGGCTTGCAGGTTTTCTATGGCCTTCGTGGGATCAAACATGGTCGTCCTTTCTTTCGGGATTTGATATAACCCCTTTCATTCGGTGAAGTCTTGGGAATGGCGTGGACAATCCGGCCGACTTAATCTAACTTGACAATATTCTACACGTGACAGTGAAAAAAAGGAAGTACGATAAGGGACCACTGATGCGCTGCATTCTGGTTATCCTGGACGGACTGGGGGACAAGGGCCATCCTGTTTTAGGGGGACGGACCCCGCTGCAGGCCGCCCGCACTCCGAATCTCGACCGACTGGCGGCCCTGGGCATGAACGGCCTTTATCACGCCTGGCTGCAGGGCGTGGCCCTGCCCAGCGAAATGGCCCACTTCCTGATGTTCGGCTACGAGCGGGAGGAATTCCCGGGGCGGGGGCTGATCGAGGCCCTGGGCGAAGGGTTGACCATGGACCGGGGGGAGGTGGCCCTGCTGGCCCGCCTTTTCTCGGCAGTCGAACAGCAGGACCGGCTGGTGATCGATATCTACGAGCCGCCGTTCGATCCGGCGGAGCGCCGGGGCTTGCTCGAAGCGGTCCGGATTTTCAGAGACGAGGACATCGAGATCGAGTTCGTTCCGACCAGGGCCTTGCAGGGCCTGGCGGTCCTGCGCGGGGCCGTGTCCGTCGATGTCACCGATTCCAATCCGATTCATCCCGGCCGCCCCCTGATGGAAGTCCTGCCGCTCAAGGGCCGGGAAGATGACGAGGCCGCCCAGCGGACGGCCCGGGTCCTGACCAGCTATGTGAAATGGTGCCACCGGCAATTGTCCGAACACCCGGTGAACAGGGGGAGGCGGGAAGCCGGTCGGCCTTTGAT
>JALOOY010000349.1 GCA_025454185.1 Thermodesulfobacteriota bacterium | reverse complement strand
GCCTTCTGGGGATTGCTCTCGTCGTCGTAGACGATCAGCTCCACCTTGACCTTGGCTTTTTTTTCAAAGTCCTCGGCAGCCAGGCGGATCCCCTTGATCTGCTCGATACCGTGTTTGGCCAGAGACCCGGACTGGGGCGCATGAGCCCCCAGCTTGATGGTTGACGCCCCGGCCATACCCGCCGTTAGAAAAGCCGCTAATACGCCGGCAACCAACGCAACGCTTATTCTTCTTCCCATGGCAGCGATCCTCCCTTACAGGCCCAAATAGGCCTCTCTAATATGGACATCCTCTCTTAATAAGGCGGCCTCCCCTTCCAGGACCATGCTCCCCCGTTCCAGGACGTAGCCATACTGCGCCACGTCCAGGGCTACCTGGGTATTTTGCTCGATCAGGAGCACGGTCGTCCCGGCGGAGACTATTTTTTTGACGGCCTCGAAGACCTCCCGAACCACCAGCGGGGCCAACCCCAACGAAGGTTCATCCAGAAACAGCAGCTTCGGGGCGGCCATCAAACCGCGGCCGATGGCCACCATCTGCTGCTCGCCGCCGGAAAGGGTCCCGCAGAGCTGGTTCTTGCGGGTGGCCAGGTGGGGGAACAATTCATAGACCCAGGCCAGACGTTCTTTCAATACGGAAGGATTGGAAATCCGGTAGGCCCCCAACTCCAGGTTTTCCTGTACGGAAAGTGGGGGCCAGAGCCGCCGTCCTTCCGGGATCATGGTCAGCCCTTTTTCCACGATCCGGTGGGTCTTGTGGCCCAAAATCGCTTCGTCCAAAAACAGGACCTGACCGGAGCGGGCCGGGATGATGCCGGTCAGGGCCCGCAGCAGCGTGGTCTTCCCGGCGCCATTAGGCCCCAAAATGCAGACCAGGGATCCGGGATCGACCCGGAAAGAAATATTTTCCAGTACCCGGGCCTCGCCATAATTGACGCAAAGATTATCGACCCTAAGCACCGGACTTCTCCCCCAGATAGGCTTGAACGACGGCCTGATTTTCGACCGCTTCCCGGGGCGGCCCGTCGAAGATCAGTTGGCCGAAATTGATGACCAGCAGCCGCCGGCAGATCCCCATAATGGCCTTCACGTTGTGTTCGATCATCAGGATGGTAATCCCCCGTTCCGTGTTCAGGGAGCGGATCAACGGGATGGCCTCCTCCACTTCCCTGGGGTTGAGTCCGGCCAGAACCTCATCCAACAGCAGGAGTTTGGGCCGGGTGGCCAGTGTCCGGGCTACTTCCAAACGCTTCCGTTCCGGCAGGCTCAGGGAACTGGCTGGCTGATCGGCCTTGCTCAGTAGACCGGTCTGGTTCAAGATATCCTGAATTTCCCGGACCATAATCGCAGCAGACTGCCTGGAGGCCTTCCCGAAAACGGCAGCGGCCCGCACATTTTCCAGGACAGTCATCTCCGGAAAGGGACGGACGATCTGAAAGGTCCGGGCCAGCCCCAGATGACATAAGCGGTCCGGCCGCTTGCCGGCCACGGAGATGTTCTGAAAGACGATTTCTCCCTCGGAAGGTGTCAGGAAGCCGCTGAGCAGGGCGAAAAGCGTGGTCTTGCCGGCGCCGTTGGGACCGATCAGCCCCACGATCTCCCCGGGGAAGACCCGGAAGGATACCGACGCTATGGCCCGCAACCCCCCGAAGTCCCGGGACAGATCGCGCACCTCCAGCAGGGGCTCGCGCTTTTGTTCACCGGATGTTGCGGGCTGCTGGAGCAAGGCTTCGTCCTCGGACAGCGTGGATTTAGGGGAAGAATTTAATACAATGCAACGTTTTCTTGAAATCTGTTGCCATGGTTATTTCCAGTCAAAAATATTCCCAATATTTTTGGCTGGTTTTAGAAAATCACCGTTTTCGGAGAGTGTCAAGCAGAAAAGCGATGCCTTAAAAGATCCCGGCGGGATTTTTAAAGGAAAAAAGTGCTTTTGCTTAAATCGTTTCTTTGTTACAATAAAATTCGGTGATCATCGACTGCCGGTCCGCATACCGGGTTGGAGACTTGGCCCCGGGGCGTCAGGACATTATCCTGTTATCAGGAGCGCCTTCTCCCTTGTAGCGATGATCACCATCCTTTTTTTAAGCGAGGTATGCCATTCAATGAATACCAGGGACGACCTTAGAAACATCGCCATCATCGCCCATGTGGACCACGGCAAGACCACCCTGGTGGACGCCATGCTCTGGCAGAGCGGCGTCTTCCGGGAGAACCAGCAGGTGGCCGAACGGATCATGGACAGCATGGATCTGGAGCGGGAAAAAGGCATCACCATCATGGCCAAGAATACGGCTATTTCTTTTCAGGGGCTGAAGATCAACATCGTCGACACCCCCGGCCATGCCGACTTCGGCGGCGAAGTGGAACGGACCCTGAACATGGTGGACGGAGTCATGCTGCTCGTGGACGCCACCGAAGGCCCCCTGCCCCAGACCCGCTTCGTGCTGGGCAAGGCCCTGGAGCGCAAGCTGCCGCCCATTGTGGTGATCAACAAGATCGACCGGCCGGATCGCCGGATCAATGAGGTGCTGGATGAAATCTACGACCTCTTCATCGACCTGGAGGCCACGGAAGAGCAGCTCGAATTCCCCATCCTTTACACCAACGCCCGGGCCGGCATTGCCCTGACCGACCCCGAGGGAAGCGGTCAGGACCTGATCCCCCTGTTCGAGGCCATCCGGGACTTCATACCGGCCCCGACCTATGATCCGGAAACGCCGCTCCAGTTCCTGGTCACCAGCCTGGACTACAGCGACTACGTGGGCCGCATCGCCGTGGGCAAGGTGGTCAGCGGGACGATCCGGCAGCGCCAGGAAGTGGCCATCCTGAAAAACGGGCAAATGGCCGGGCAGGCCATCCTCAGCCAGCTTTACACCTATGAAGGGCTTACCCGGGTGGAACGGGACCAGGTCGGGGCCGGGGATATCGCCGCCGTGGCCGGGGTTCCCGACGTCTTCATCGGCGACACGCTGGGAGATCCGCTGGACCCCCGCCCCCTGCCCACCATCACCGTGGAAGAGCCGACGCTCTCCATGGTCTTTTCGGTCAACACCTCGCCCCTGGCCGGCAAGGAAGGCCGTTTACTGACCTCCCGCCACATCAAAGAGCGGCTGGACAAGGAGTTGCTCTACAACGTGAGCATCGGCGTGGAACAGACGGAAAACCGCGATTCCTTTACCGTCAGCGCCCGGGGGGAACTGCAGCTCGCCGTGCTGGTGGAGATGATGCGCCGGGAAGGGTTTGAACTTTCCCTTTCCAAGCCGAAGATCATTACCAAGGAAATCGACGGCCGGCTCATGGAACCCCTGGAGCTGGCGGTGATCGACATCCCGGAGGCTTATGTGGGGGTAGTGAGCGAGAAGCTCAGCGCCCGCCGGGGACGCATGTCCAAGATGATCAACCACGGCTCCGGCCGGGTGCGGCTGGAGTTCGAGATCCCCTCCCGGGGGCTGATCGGCCTGCGCAGCCAGTTTTTGACC
>JALOOY010000348.1 GCA_025454185.1 Thermodesulfobacteriota bacterium | reverse complement strand
TGATGCCCAGATCGTCGAAGGCTACCTCCTGGTGGCCGACGAACTGGAGCGGTCCGCCCTCTACGCCGGCCGGGAGCACCTGGTCAAACTGGATTTCCTGTTTCACCTCATCAACGTGCCGGCGTTGGCCGACATCCACGGGCGGACCCTCATCGAGATCAACCGCTGCCTGGCCCTGGTGTTCCGGGAAAAAACGCCGGAGAACCTGAACGATTTCGTCCGCACCGTTTTCCGGCTCCTGAAAAAATGCACCTCCTGCCATCAATACCGCAGCACCGTTCTGAACTGCATCACCACCGTGGCCCGGGAGGTCTTCAAACTCAACCACCACCCCTTGGCCGACACCTTCATCGAGGAGCTGATCGCCTTCGGGTTTCAGCGCCCCCAATTGGCCGGCGCCAACACGGACTGGCAGATCCGGGTCAATCCGGCCCATATCGAGAATATCCGCTCCTGGCTGGAGATCATTGCTCTGAAACCGCGCTGGACCCGTCGGCTGCTCTCGGCCCTGATCATCAACCTGAAGCTGGGCGGGGTCTTCGTCCGGGATACGGACCTGCTCCAGAAAAACATTTCGGCCCTGCTCAACGCCGAGATCGGTCCGGCCTTCAACCTGGTCAAGCAGCTCCTGCGCCTCTTCCCCATCTACTTCAGCGAGATCGGCGCCGAGGGGGAGCTGCGGCAAATATCCACCGAAGTGGACGAGATCGCCTTCCGGCAGGACCCGGTCGTCCATTTCCTGCGCAAACAATCCCATGTGGAAAGCAACAGCCTGCTGGTGTCCTTTCTCGAAGACGCCTTCCGCTACTGGGCCACCGGGGACAAATCCTTCCTGCGGGCCCATCTCCCCGAGGAGGTCTTGACCCAGACCCCTGCAGGGGCCCCGGAGACGCAGGGACTGCAGACGATTTTCCACACCCTGCTGGTCAAGCTGCGCGACGATCCCCGGGGGTTCCTGGACTGGGACGGCCCGCGCATAGACCAGGAGATCCAGGGAGTGGCCGGAACGCCGGACAAAGACCGGGTCCGGGCCCGTCTGCTCATCCGCTTCTACCAACTGCTCTATAAAAAATACAATCCGCAGCATGTGGATCTGCTCCAGGATCTGGAAGACTCCTACCTCTTCGATCCGGCTAAAATCCGGGACCTCCGGGGACATCTCCGGAAGAAGCGGCGGGACAAGGGCCTGGCCGTAATCCTGGATTTCCTGACCCAACTGAAAGGGGTGATCCTCTCCCCCGAAAAAACCGACTACGTGGAAAACATCTACCGCAAGAGGCACATCGCCGCCGGCATCCCCTCCATGTACGGCACGTACCGGGAAAAAAAATTCGAGGCCCTGGGTCTTTCCCTGCGGCTGGAGAGCCTGGCTACCCTGCTCTTCGAGGAGCTGGTCCAGTCCCTCAACCTGAAGTTCATCACCAAGAGCACCCTGGCCCGCATTCACCGTTACCTCTGGCTCTACGTGAAGGCCCTCGATCTGGAAGGCATGGCCGTGGAAGGCCTCTCGGCCAAGATGAAGTATGTGAGCCAGGCCCTCGAAATCAAGCAGTTTTCCATCGACCAGTATATCGACATCTTTCAATTCATCTCCAAGGGCATCCAGGGGCTGATCCGGGAATATTACATCGACGTGCACCGCCCCAACCTGCCCGTGATCATTGCCCAGATCGTCCAGGAGGACCGCCAGGCCTTCGGCGGCAAGGCGGCCGTCACCCGGGATGAGGAACTCTTATACCAGCTTTCCGAGAACTTCATCCGCACGGCCATCGCTTCGGCCTTCGGCCTCCAGGTCCTCGACAACTTCATCAACCGCATCCTGCGCACCCTGCAGGCCGAGCTGGAAAAATTCAAGGAGAACAAACAGATTCTGACCCTGGTCATGGCCTACGAACCGGAAACGGCCATCACCCCCCTGTACCGGCGCGACAAAAAACTGGACAACCAGATCCGCCTGGGCAACAAGGGCTATTTTCTCAAGGAGCTGGCGGCCATGGGTTTTCCCGTGCCCCCCGGCTTTGTCCTGACCACCGAGGTCTTCCGCCGCATCGACGCCCTGCTGGGCTACCCTTACATCTTCGACGATTTGAATGTGCGCATCGTCCGGGAGATCCGGCGCCTGGAAAGGATGCTGGGCCGCCATTTCGGAGATCCCCAGAATCCGCTCCTGCTCAGCGTCCGCAGCGGCGCCACCATTTCCCTGCCGGGCATGATGCAATCCATCCTCAACGTGGGCATCAACGAGCGGATCGCCGAAGGGTTGAGCCGGAAAAAAGGGTTTTCCTGGGCGGCTTGGGACTCCTTCCGCCGTTATCTGCAGAGCTACGGCATGCTGCGCGGCCTGGACCGCAATTTTTTCGACTCGTTGATCAACACCTTCAAACAGCGCTACGGGGTGAGCCGCAAGATCCAGTTTTCCTCCGACCAGATGCGCCTGGTGGCCCTGGCCTACAAGCGGGCCTTGGAAGACCGGGGTCTGGAAGTGCCGGAACGGCCCTGGGACCAGCTCCAGGACGCCATTCTGCGGGTCATGGATTCCTGGAATTCCGAGCAGGCCCGCATCTACCGCCGCCAGATGCACCTGTCCGACGAGTGGGGCACGGCAGTCATCGTCCAGACCATGATCTTCGGCAACCTGAACGACCAGTCGGGGTCGGGGGTGATCTTTACCCGGGACCCCAAAAGCACGGCCCCCGGCATCAGCCTCTACGGCGATTTCATCTTTGGGGTCCAGGGGGACGACATCGTCTCCGGCCTGGTGGCCACCTATCCCATTACGGAGAAACAGCGGCTGAGCGAACGGAAGGACACGGCCATTTCCCTGGAGGCCAACTTTCCCGAGATCTACGGACAGCTCCTGCGCCTGTGCGAAATTCTGATCTACGAGAAACGGTTCAACCATCAGGAGATCGAATTCACCTTTGAGCAGGCCACGCCCGACGGGCTCCATATCCTCCAGACCCGGGAGATGGTCCAGCGGGAAACCACCAAACTGGCCATATTTCAGGAGACCCCGGAACTGAAAGACAGCTTTCTGGGCAACGGCATCGGCGTGAGCGGCGGCGCCCTGGCCGGACGGGCGGTCTATTCCGAAGAGGAGATCCGCCGCTTTCGCCGGACCGAACCGGAAACGCCGCTGATCCTTATCCGCCCCGATTCCGTCCCGGATGACGTGGGGGTGTTACTGCAGGTGGAGGGACTGCTCACGGCCCGGGGCGGCAGCACCTCCCACGCGGCGGTCACGATCCCGCAGTTGAATAAGGTGGGCGTGGTGGGCTTTACCAAATTGAGCGTTTATGAAACCAAAGGCTACAGCACCGTGGACGGGCGGACCATCGGCAGCGGGGACTTCATCTCCATCGACGGCTGGAGCGGCGCCGTCTACCAGGGACGGCATGAACGGGAGGACCAGGAGTCCGGACGGGTAACCTTATAGAAAAAGCGGAAAGCATAGAAATGGGTTAAACACGAAATCCGAAACTCGA
>JALOOY010000347.1 GCA_025454185.1 Thermodesulfobacteriota bacterium | reverse complement strand
CGGAGCATGACCTTCAGGGCGTTATTGGCCTCCTCCAGCTCGGCGGCCCGCCGCTGCAGTTCGGCTTCACTGCCGGTCAGGGCCTCATTGGCCCGCCGCAGGTCCACGGTCTTTTTCCGCACCTCCCTTTCCAGACGCTCCCGGTAATCCCTTTCGCCCAGCTCCAGCTCGCGGCGTCTGAGGGCATTGGCCACGCTGATCAGGATCTGATTTTTTTCAAAAGGCTTGATGATATAACCATAGATCTCCAGTTTCAGGGCGGCCTGGGCCTCCTGGGGATCATCTACACCGGTAACCATGACTACCGCCATATCCGGGTAAGCCGACCGCACATAGCGGATCAAATCCAACCCGGATTCCCCGGGCATGCGGATGTCGCTGAGAATCAGATCGAATAGCCCGCCTTGCAGATGATCCCGGGCTGCGGCGGCGTCGGCAGCGGTGGTGCAGCGGTAGGCGCCGCTTTCCAGGATCTTCAGGAGCAGCCCCCGCACCGCCGGTTCGTCTTCCACAATCAGGATCCGAGACCCGCGTGGTGTCATTGTTGAGGTCCCTTCACTGAACCCGGGACCTGGGGAGGTGATCCGGGGCGACAGATCTTGACATCAGGGTCATATATCATATATATTCACTGCAGGAAGGTGCTCCATGCAAAGAACCACCATATTTGCCGATGAATACCTGCTCAAAGAAATAAAGGACCTGGCCAGGCAAGAAAAGCGCAGTGCCGCCGATCTGATCCGAGACGCCCTGGCTGAATACCTCCATTCCAGAAAATCACCGGTTACCAAATTTTCCTTTATCGGCATCGGAGAAAGCGGACGGCACGATCTGGCCGAAAGACACGAGGAATACTTATGGGCCAAACCTTCCCGTCCAGGCAAATCCTGATCGACACCGGCATTATTATAGCTTTGGCCGACAAAGGCGATTCCTGGCATCAGCGGTCTCTGCGCTTCATCAAAACCTTCCAAGGCAGGCTGATCGCACCTTCCACCATCATCCCGGAAGTCTGTTATCTGCTGAACACCTATCTCGGTTCCCCGGCGGAGATGGCCTTTATAGAATCATTGGTGCAACGCCAGCTCGCCATCGAAACGGTAACCCTGGAGGACTTGGGCCGCAGCCTCGAGATCCTTAAGGCCTATGCCGATCTCAACATCGGACTGGTGGATGCCACCATAGTGGCGCTTGCCGAACGTCTCGGCATCTCCAAGCTATTGACCGCGGATCGCCGGCATTTCTCTGCCCTCAAACTCAAACAGGGCACCCCTTTGGAATTACTGCCCTGAGACCCCCGGGTTCAATGTCCGGAACCAGAGGCCCGCAACGCGGCTTCTACACCCGCTTGCTCCAATCCGGCTTTTGCCCTTCCAGCTCCCGGCTCCGCCGGGCCCGGGCCACGCCGACCGGGACCTGATAGGTTCGAAAGGCTGAGGTTTCCGATTATACTGATCACGCCCGAAAAAAACAACCGGGATTCCCTGCTTTTCCTCCCCCATCCCGCACTAGACGGGAAGCGGCCCGCTCCTGCCCCGACGCTCCCCAGGGCTGAGGCGGACCAATAAATGCTTGACAGTCCGGGGTCTCCAGGTTCTATAATTCACAAGTCGGCTCATCTTATTAATGCGGGGAACCGTACCACCATATGGCTATCATGCGGGAGTAGCGCTAGACCATCTCGAAGGGAGCCCGAACCTCTTGCCCGATCCACTGGCTCCAGCCATGAAAAAAAAACGGGAATTGACCATCCAGTCCTTTCTGACTAGGCTCATCTGGTGGTGCGTAGGTCCGCTGGCCTTATTGACGATCTACTTGTCCCTCACCAACATTGGGGGCCGCCAGTCTGCGCGCGATTCCGAAGCCGCCAACCTGGCCCGGGGTTTCCTCACCCTGGTGGACCAGCACTTGCAGGCCCGCATCAACGCACTGCATATGCTGGCCGAGTCGTCCCTGCTGGACGATCCGGCCCGCTGGTCCGACCTCTACCGGGAGGCCCAGGGCTTTCAGCAGGGTTTCGGCAGCCATGTCATTCTTGCCGATCTTCAGATGCGCATGCGCTTCAATACCCGCGTCCCCTTCGGTTCCGAGCTGCCTTCCCTCCCTCGCCCGAAAGGACAGGCCGCCGTGGACACCGTGCTGGCCACCGGCCAACCGGCCGTGGGGGACAGCTTTTTCGGCCCCCTCGCCCGGGAACCGCTCGTGGCCATTGCCGTGCCGGCCCGGCGGACCGGAAAGACCGTCTTCCTGCTGCTCACCATCTTCGAAACCCGCCAGTTCCAAAAACAACTCGATCAACTGGTCCTGCCTGCCGGCTGGGCCTTGACGCTGTTCGACGGCCGGCAGGAGGCCTTGGCCCGCCGGGCGCCGCCCGGTTTGAACGCCGCCACGGACGTGGACCCCGCCGGGCGCTTCGTCCTAAAGTCGCGGACCTCCCCCTGGTCGGTAGTCCTGGAGATTCCGCGCCAGGTCTATCGCCGGCCCCTGATCGAAGCCGGCGCCTTTCTGGGCCTGGCCATGCTGACCGCCACGCTGGCCAGTCTCCTGGGCGGCCTCTGGGCCAGCAGGAGGCTGGCCCGCACCGTAGCCTCCCTGAGCGAACCCGGACCGCCGGGGGAGGACCTCCGGCCGGTTATCGCTGAAGTCGAAACGGTTCGCGACCTGCTCCACCAGACGTCCGAGACGCAAAGGGTCGCGGAAAAAAACCTGCGCGAAAGCGAGGCCCGTTATCGCCATCTCTTCGAAGCGGCCAACGTGGGCAAATCGTTGACGGGGCCTGCCGGCAATATCCACGTCAACCGGGCTTTCTGCGACATGTTGGGTTATGGACCGGAGGAACTCGCCCACAAAACCTGGCAGGAACTGACCCCGGGAGAAGAAATCGCTCCCATCACCGCCATTTTGGACTCGCTCCTGCGCGGCGAGAAAAAAAGCGTGCGCTTCGAGAAGCGCTATATCCACAAAAACGGCTCCGAGGTCTGGGCCGATGTCAGTACGGCCCTGGATCGCGACCAGGACGGGAAGCCGCTCTGTTTCCTGACCACGGTGGTCGACATCACCGAACGCCGGCGGGCGGAGGCCTTACTGCATGAGAGTGAAATGCGTTACCGCAACCTCGTGGAAGTCGCCCCGGTGGGCATTGCGGTGCATGCCGAAGGACGGATCGTTTTTATCAACTCGGCGGGCGCCCGTTTGCTCGGCGCCAGGGCTCGGGAAGAAATTATAGGCAAGCCCATTTCCGAGATCATCGATCCGGACAGAATCCCGGAGGCGCAGACCCGCATCCGGAAGATGCTGGCCGGAGAAAAGGGTTTATATCCTGTTCAGGATATCTATCGCCGACTGGACGGGACACCGATCGCTGTGGAAGTCATGGCCACGGCCCTGCAGTTCCAGGGCCGACCGGCGGTCCAGGTGATTGTTCTGGACATCACCGAACGCAAACGGGCCGAAGAGGAAATCCGGCTGCTCAATATAAACCTGGAGCG
>JALOOY010000346.1 GCA_025454185.1 Thermodesulfobacteriota bacterium | reverse complement strand
TCATCCGGCTGCTGGATCCCCCGCTGCACGAGTTCCTGCCCGCGTACGACACCCTGGTGCAGGACCTGGCCGACCTGAAAGTCCGCATTCAGCATTATCATACCCTGAGCGAGATCGACGAGGCCCTGTCCGAGGTGCGCCAGAAGGAGGACATCCTCAGCCGCGTGGTGGCCCTGAAGGAATCCAACCCCATGCTCGGTATGCGCGGCGATCGCTTGAGCATGGTTATGCCGGAAATTTCCGAGATGCAGATTCGGGCCATCCTGGAGGCCGCCGTCCGGGTCAAAAGAGAAGGCGTGAACGTCCATCCGGAAATCATGATCCCGCTGGTCTGCCACGTGAACGAATTGAAACGCATCCGGAAAATCGTGGACAGTGTCTCCAAGGCTATCCTGGAAGAGACGGGAATGGCCGTGGATTTCAAGTACGGTACCATGATCGAAGTGCCCCGGGCCGCCCTGACCGCCGATGAAATGGCTGCCGAGGCCGAATTCTTCAGTTTCGGGACCAACGACCTGACCCAGACTACCTTCGGCATCAGCCGGGACGATGCCGAGGCCAAATTCCTGATCAAGTATGTGGAGGACAGTATCCTGCCGCAAAACCCCTTCCAGCAGTTGGACACGGGCGGGGTGGGCAAACTGCTGGAAATGGCCGTGGCCGCAGGCCGGCGCGTCCGCCCCGACCTGCATGTGGGCATCTGCGGGGAGCACGGCGGGGATCCCAAGAGCATTGAATTCTGCCATAAAATCGGGCTGAATTACGTGAGCTGCAGCCCCTTCCGGGTGCCGATCGCCCGTTTAGCCGCGGCTCATGCGGCGATTAAGGAAGAAGGGTGAAAAAACGAATTGTCAATTGTCAATTCTCGATTGTTAATTGTTAATCAGATACGAGGGGGAGAAAGCCAGCAGGAACTGGCCGCCGTAATACAGGGGCAGGCCGATCAGGCGATTGAGAAATTCTTTTTTTATGAATTGATCCCGGGCCACGAAAAGATCGGATAGGTAAAATAAGACCGCCCCTGACAGGATCATGCTCTTCCCGGGGATGGCCAGGACAGGTTGTCTGTAAACCGCCAGGGCCCCGCAGACCATGACGCTGATAACCAGGACATAGGCCGCTACCGGAAGATGCATTTCTCCCAGGCTCGGCCTCAGCCACCAATAGACCCCGGCGCTGGCGGCCAGGAAAACCAGGGAGCCCAGGGAAAGCCAATCAGCCCCGGGCGCCAGCCGGGCAAAGGCCGCCACGTACAGCAGGTGCCCCAGCAGAAAAGCCGCCAGTCCCGCCCGGAACCACTTCAACCCCGACAAAGCCAGAAAGACATCCCCCCAGAAACACAGGATCAATCCGATCGCCAGCAAACGGCCGAAGGGTTCCCGTGCCTCCGGTTGAATGAGGACGGTAACCACGAACAGGAGCGAAAGGATTGATTTCACAATCAATTTAGCCCATGGTTGACCTGCCTTTTCAAAATAAAGCAGGAACCCCAACAGGACGATCGCCTTCCCGATTATCCAGGGAGTCATTTCACGCTTCCCTCCCAATACGAAAACAAAGATGAGCTTCGAACATCAGATTTATAAACGGGGGTAAAATTTTGCTGGTTTCGCAAAAACGTTCGCAAGGGACTTTTTGCGAGTCCATCAATTTTCATGCTTTCAGTGTTTAGCTTCCGCTGGAATAGATGTCAAACAGTTTAATCCATTATTAGCATTACTGAATCAATGGATTAATTTTTTAGCTTGACACAATAAACTTCGAATCCCTATACTGCCGCTCAGTCAATAAATAGCTTTTTCAACAGCTTACCCTGCTAAGCCGACATACTGGCCCCCAAAGGAGCGCCCATGCCTAAACGCACAGATATCCATAAAGTCATGATCATCGGTTCCGGTCCCATTGTCATCGGCCAGGCCTGCGAGTTCGACTATTCCGGCACCCAGGCCTGCAAGGCCCTGCGGGAGGTCGGCTATGAAATCGTCCTGGTCAATTCCAATCCGGCCACCATCATGACCGATCCCGGAATGGCCGATGCCACCTACATCGAACCCCTGAACTTCCAGACCATCAAGGAAATCATCGAGAAGGAAAGGCCCGACGCCATTCTGCCCAACCTGGGGGGCCAGACCGGTTTGAACCTGACCTCGGAATTGGCGCGCCGGGGGGTTTTGCAGGAATACGGGGTAAAAATCATCGGCGTAGACGTGGACGCCATCGAACGGGGCGAAGACCGCATCGCCTTCAAGGAAACCATGAACCGCCTGGGCATCGACATGCCTCGCAGCAGCCCGGCCTTCACCGTGGAAGAAGCCGAAAAAATCGCCGCCGAACTGGGCTATCCGGTGGTCATCCGCCCGGCCTATACCATGGGCGGGACCGGCGGCGGGCTGGTGTACAACGTGGAGGAACTCCGCACCGTGGCCGCCCGGGGCATTGCCGCCAGTCTGATCGGCCAGATCCTGGTGGAGGAATCGGTCCTGGGCTGGGAAGAACTGGAGCTGGAGGTGGTCCGGGACGCCAAAAATCAGATGATTACCGTCTGCTTCATCGAAAACGTGGATGCCATGGGCGTGCATACCGGCGACTCCTATTGCACGGCCCCCATGCTGACCATCACCCCGGACCTGCAGCAGCGTCTCCAGAAATATTCTTACGATATCGTGGAAGCTATTCAGGTGATCGGCGGGACCAATATCCAGTTTGCCCATGATCCCCGGACCGGCCGGGTGGTGGTCATCGAGATCAATCCCCGGACCTCCCGTTCCTCGGCCCTGGCCTCCAAGGCCACCGGTTTCCCCATCGCCCTGATCTCCTCCCGCCTGGCCGCCGGACTGACCATGGACGAGATCCCCTACTGGCGCGACGGAACCCTTGAAAAGTACACGCCCTCCGGTGCCTATGTGGTGGTGAAATTCGCCCGCTGGGGCTTCGAGAAATTCAAGGGCGCCGAGGACAAACTCGGCACCCAGATGCGGGCCGTGGGGGAAGTGATGAGCATCGGCAAGCATTACAAGGAGGCCCTGCAGAAATCCATCCGCTCCCTGGAAAATGGCCGCTACGGCCTGGGTTTCGCGAAGAATTTCCCGGACCTGTCCCTGGAGGAATTGCTGGAGCGGCTGAACGAACCGACCAGCGAGCGGCAATTCCTGATGTACGAGGCCCTGCGCAAAGGGGCCGCCACGGAGCTGCTCTACCGCAAGACCCATATCAAGCCCTGGTTTATAGAACAGATGCGGGAATTGGTCCATTTGGTGGAAGAAATTCTGCGCTATAAGGGCCGGGATCTTCCCGATGACCTCCTGCTCCGGGCCAAGAAAGACGGTTTTGCCGACCGTTTTCTGGCCCAGATCCTGGGTCTCTCTGAAAAAGACGTCCGAGAACGCCGGCTGGCCCTGGGCCTGGCCCAGGCCTGGGAAGCGGTGCCCGTAAGCGGTGTGGAAAACGCCGCTTATTTTTATTCGACCTACAACGCCCCGGACCAGGTCCCGGTGA
>JALOOY010000345.1 GCA_025454185.1 Thermodesulfobacteriota bacterium | reverse complement strand
ACGTGGAGGCCGAAGGCGTCAAACTGTTGTTTGACGCCGGGATCAGCGGGCGGCAGGCCGAACAGCGGCTGGCCGCCCTGGGCCGGGATATTCGGGACGTGCAGGCGCTGATCATCTCTCATGACCACGCCGATCACCTGCGCTGCGCCGGTGTCTTTCAACGGAAGTACGGCCTGCCTCTTTACATCACCCGCCGGACCCTGGAAGCGGGACAGACCCAAAACCTCGGTCGGCTTACCGATAAACATTTTTTCCGAGCCGGGGAGCAACTTGACTTGGGGTCCGTTTCCATAGAAACCATTCCCACCCCCCACGATGGGGCCGACGGGGTGGCGTTCGTGGTGGAAGCCCGGCGGAGGCGCCTGGGCATCTTGACCGATCTGGGACATCTTTTCGAGGGATTGGCGGAGACCGTCGCCACCCTCGACGCCGTATTTTTGGAAAGCAACTTCGACCCGGAGCTGTTGGACCGAGGGCCCTATCCGGATTTTTTGAAACGGCGCATACTGGGCCGCGGTGGCCACATCTCCAACCAGGAGGCCGCCGGGTTGCTGGGGACCGCCGCTTCAGACCGTTTGCAATGGGCCTGTCTGGCCCACCTTTCGGAGCAGAACAACGATCCGGATTTGGCCCGGGAAACCCACCGGCGAATGCTGGCCGACCGCTTCCCGCTGCATATGGCCGGACGCTACGGGGCTTCGGAGATTTTGAAGGTCGATTAGACCTCTTTAATTCGAAATCGGGGCGGTATGATGGACTCGCTGCGGCATTGAAAGCAGCGGCCCGGCGGGGTCAGGCGGTCCCGCTTTTTAAATTCGAAGCCGCAGTCCCGGCAGACGGCCGGCTGTACTTTGAATTTTCCTTTCACCGCGGCCGAGCGGGCTATATGGGCCAGGTGCTCGTAGACCTCCTTCTCCCGGATGCCGATGACCTGGGAGATCTCCCGGGCCGAGAGGTCGTGGTCTAGGAGCAGGGTGGTGATGGATTGGCGGAGGGTGGACATATTAAAATCAGATACTGGAAAAAGACCAAAAACGATTCTGGATACTGGATAAACGACAAAACTGTTGTCGGAGCCACAATGGCTACTCTATTTATAATGAAGGATAATTGGAGAGTTCTGTCAAGCGAATTATTGTCCGATGATTAAACTGGAACACCTGACCAAAGATTACGGTAAGATCCGGGCTGTCGACGACCTCTCCTTTCAGATCGGGAGAAACGAGATCTTCGGGCTATTGGGGCCCAACGGGGCCGGGAAAAGCACCACGATCAAGATCCTGACCACGCTGGTCAAGCCTTCAGGGGGACGGGCCGCTCTGGACGGGTTTGACGTAGTTCGGGAGCCCCTGGAAGTCAAGAAACGCATCGGGGTGGTCCCCCAGGAAAACAACCTGGATCGGGAGTTGTCGGCCTTCGACAACCTGCGCATCTACGGCCTGCTCCATCACCTGCCGGACCTGGAGCAGAAGATCGAGGAACAGCTCCGTTCGGTGGACCTCTGGGAACGCCGGAAGGACAATATCCAGACCTTCTCCGGCGGCATGCAGCGCCGCCTGCTGATCGCCCGGGCGGCCCTGGGCGGCCCCCGGGTGCTTTTCCTGGATGAGCCGACCATCGGGCTGGACCCCCAGGTTCGCCGGGAGATCTGGAACATGATCCGCCGGCTGCGGGCCCAGGGCGGAACGGTCCTGTTGACCACCCACTACATTGAAGAAGCCGAGGCCCTGAGCGACCGGGTGGGCATCCTGTCCCGGGGGAAGCTGATCGCCCTGGATACGCCGGCCAATCTGAAGAAAATGGTCGGGGAATACGTGGTGGAATACCTTGACGGGGAGGGCAACCAGTTGACGCGCATGTGCGCCGGCCGGGAAGACGCCGAGTGTTTTCTGCGGGAGGCCGGCATCGAAGTCCGCCGGCGCCGGTCCAACCTGGAGGACGTGTTCGTCAAGCTCACCGGGGAGCGGATCGAAAAATGAACTGGTATCCCATTTTCCTGCGGGAAATGATCCAGTTCAAGAAGAAGCTCTTCCGCTTGGGTTACATCTTTACCTCCATGATGGTCCCGCTGCTGTATCTCCTGGCTTTCGGCCTGGGCCTGGGCCGGAGCATCCAGGTGCCCGGCGGCAGCTACCTGGGCTTTCTGCTCCCGGGCCTGGTGGCCATGAGTTCCATGAACAACGCCTACAACTGGGTGGCCAGCGGCCTGAACCTGAGCCGGGTCTATTTCAAGACCTTTCAGGTCCTGATCCAGTCCCCCATTGCCCCCACGTCGATCATGGCCGGCTACGTCCTGGCCGGGATGGTCCGGGGCCTCTTCGCCTCGCTGATGATCATTCTGGTGGGACTGGGGGCCCGGGCGGGATTCCAACTGACCCCCCTGTTCGTCTTCACCCTGCTGTTGAACTGTTTTCTGTTCGCCAACATGGGCGTGCTGATCGGCATGATTACCAAGACCCACGAGGACACCTCCACCTACGCCAACTTCTTCATCCTGCCCATGGTCTTTTTCAGCGGGACCTTTTTCCCCATCGACCGCATGCCCGCCGTGCTGCAGGCCGTGGTCCTCTGCCTGCCCCTGACCCATACCAATATCCTGATCCGCAAGACGGCTCTCGACGGGCAGGGGATTACGGCCATCCTGGTCATGCTGGGGTATGCCCTGTTTTTCTTTGTCCTGGGCGCCCGAAAAATAAAAAATTACAGTGAATAAGGAGATCGTTCGATCCATGGAACCCATAGAAAAGGAATACCTGCCCCATTCCTCCGGCTGCTTTCTGTGCGGTGATGAAAACATCTGCGGGGTCCGGACCCGCTTTTTCGTGGAAGGGGAGACGGTGCGGACCCGGGTGCGACTGCCCCGCCACATGAACGGCTACCTGCACACGGCCCATGGCGGGGTCCTGGCCGGTCTGCTGGACGAGACCATGAGCTGGGCCGCCCTGGTCTTCAGCGCCAAGCACGTTTTCTACGTGACGGGCGAGCTTACCATCAAATACATCGCCCCGGTGCCCGTGGAAGAGGATATGGAAGTCGTCTGCCGGCTGGTCAAGGACGCCGGCCGGATCGCCTTTACCGAAGGGGAATTATGGTGCCGGGGAAAAGTCTGCCTAAAGGCCAAGGGCAAGTTCATTCCCCTGAGCGACACGGAAACGGCCGGGGTGATCCCCTATCTGAAGTTCGACCAGTGCCGGAAGTATAAGAACCTGTTCGGCAGGTCCGTGGTTTGAGTTGTTTTTTTATGGCAATGGTATCCCTGATGGGATACCATTATTTCCGGAAGGATCTAAGAAAAATGAAAGCCTTTTAATTTAAAACGGAGGTAAATGCCGATGCGGCGAGCAAAAAAAGCGTTGAACGCTGTGGTCATGTTTTCTCTCTTCTCATTTTCAAGTGCCTTCGTGGTCGGCTGCGGCTGTTTTAAAGAGGCGACGATCGAAGCACCGCCTCAGGCTCCTGTGCCAGCCCCGGTGGTCAAAGCTCCCCCGCCGCCGCTCCCCCCACCG
>JALOOY010000344.1 GCA_025454185.1 Thermodesulfobacteriota bacterium | reverse complement strand
GGATGATCCGGCCCAGCCGGGTGTAGCGGATCAAGGCCCACAATCCCACAAAAACCAGCGGGCCGCAGCCGATCAGAAAGAGGTTGTAGCTGGGAAAAGGCATTCCCAGGATGAATACCGGACCGCTCAGGGGCCAGGGGGCCGGCACCAGCAGGAATTCCACCCCCCAGGCCAGCTTGCACAAATCTCCCACCACCAGGACCAGGGCGAAGGTCAGGAGATACTGATCCAGGTGTTCCCGGTCGTAGATCCGCCGCAGCAGCAGCATTTCCACCAGGGCGCCGAAGAGGGCCACCCCCACCGGGGCCAGCAGCAAAGCCCACCAGAAGGAGCCGCTGGTCCGGACCACCACGCTGCTGATCCAGTAGCACATGTAGGCCCCCAGCATGTATAACGCCCCATGGGCCAAATTGAGGATCCGCAGGGTGCCGAAAACCAGAGAGAGACCCACCGCGATAAGAAAAATGACCATCCCGGTGCTGAGGCCGCTCAAAATCTGAATGATTAACCCTTCAAAGGTCATGGTCGTTCAACGATCCTTTGTCATGGATGAGGGTTGCAGACCCCGGGCTTGGGCCCGGTCCCGGTACCAGGCCCGGAGTCTATTACCACGTTATAACCGAAGGGCCGGGACCTATTTCTTCCGGTCGGCCTCTACTTCCGCACAGGTCAGGTAACCTTTGACGGGATCCAACAGGACCGGTTTGGTAATGTGGGGCCAAGGCAAGTCGCCTTCCACACTCACCGGGCCGACCCAGAAAGGCCAGAGGGCCTGATGGTCACAAGCTCGAATCTGGACCTTGCCCACCACCGTATTGAGTTCCATGCCTTCCAGGGCATTGATGACCTTTTCCATGTCTACAGCCTTGGCTTTTTCCATAGCCTGCTTCATGGCGTAGACCGTGGTGTAGCCGCAGGCCGCTAGACCGGGATACATCTTGGAGGCTTTGTTGAATTTGGTCCAGAACTCTTTGCTGGCCGGGTTGTCGATGGCCCAAAAGGGGTAATGGCTTCCTCCCAGGGCGCCCTTGGGATAGATATCTTTGCTCATTTTCCCTAAAGCCTCAATATTGCCCCAGTCCTGACCGCAATGTTTAACCCGGTCGAAGTAGCCGAAAGCCCAGGCGGCCTTGGTAAAAGATATGACGTCCCCGCCCCACAGGGAACAGTAGACGAAATCAGCCCCGGAGGACATGATCTTGGAAATATAGGGCGTCCAATCCTGGTTCCCGAGTTTGGGCCACAGCTCGCCGATGATCTTGGCGTCTGGTACCAGCTTGGTGTAGGCGTCCATGAAATCCTTCTTGGAACGATGGCCGTACTCATAGTCCGGGCCGATGATGAAAATCTTTTTACCGCCCCAGGTCTTGGCGGCGGCGTTGGCCACAGCCCGAGTATACATGGTCGTGTTGGTGCTGATCCGGAAAAGATAGCGGTGCCCCTTTTCATCGGTAATAGCCGCCGACTGGGCATTGGTGACGATGAAGGGGACCTTGGCTTCCTTGCAATAGGCGGAAACGGCCAGGGCTACGGCACTGCTCACCGTCCCCTGAATCCATTGCACCTTATGGTTCAGGATCATGTCCTTGGCTTCCCGAACGGCGTTCTCCGGATTCAGTTTGTCATCTCGGGCGATCATTTCCAAGGGACGGCCCATGACCCCGCCGGCTTTGTTGATTTCCTCCACGGCCAGCTTGGCCGCTTCCTGGTCGGGGATGCCGTAAACCTGCCCGGTCCCTCCGCTTAAGCTATGAAGGAACCCAAATTTTATAGGTTCTGCTGCCGGACTGCCTCCAGGTGCCAAAAATCCCCAAAATACGGCCAGCATGGCCGCTACAAAGACTTTCTTCATCTTCCTTTTCCTCCTCTTGCGTAAATGAAACCATCCCTAATTTTCAACAGCGATTGACTGACCACCGTCCGTGACGGTGGTTTTCATACTCTGCTCTGGTGATACCGGGCCCATCACCTCCCCTCCTGAAGTAGACCATACTTTTTTCGCAATTCGCTTTTCAATATTTTTCCCGTTCCGCCCCGGGGCATTTCCGGCACCACCTCGGCCTCCCGCAGGGCCTTGAAATGGGCCAGATGGCGACGGGTAAAGGCCACGATCTCCGCGGGTGTCAGCGAGGCCCCGGGTTTCAAGACCACAATGGCCTTGGGAATTTCGCCCCACCTCGGGTCCTGCTTGCCGATGACGGCGCATTCCAGGATGTCGGGGTGCGCATAAAGGACCTGTTCGATTTCCAGGGAGGAAATGTTTTCCCCGCCGCTGATGATAATATCCTTCTTGCGGTCCCGGATGTAGAGGGCACCGTCGGGATCCAGGGAAACCAGATCCCCGGTATGATACCAGCCATCGGCCAGCGCCCGCCCGGTGGCCTCTTCCTTGTTCAGATACCCCTGCATGACCATGTCCCCCCGGACCAGCAGTTCGCCGATGGACTGGCCGTCCCAGGGCAGTTCCCGGCCCCCTTCGTCCACCACTTTGAACGCCACGCCCACCATGGGAAATCCCCAGGTGTCGTGAGCCCGATGACGGAGGATCTCAGGGTCCAGATCGGGAGGCAGCTCAGGGAAAGCGATCAGGGGACAGGTTTCGCTCATGCCGAAGGCGGTATGGACGGTGCAGCCCAGCGCCTCCTGGGCCCGGGCGCACATCCCGGTCGGCGGCGGCGCCCCGCCGATCAGCACATCTTTTAAACTGGAAAGATCATAGCGCTTCAAGTCCCCCACTTCCAGGACGGCATTGATCATGGTGGGAATCATGAACAGGCGGGTGACCCGCTCCTGTTCCACAAGCCGCAGCACCTCCAGCGGGTCGAAGCGTTTGAGCATGACATGGGTGCCGCCCTTGGCCGTCAGATAGTGGGGGGTGCCCCAGCCGTTGACATGAAACAGGGGAACCAGATGAAGCTGCACATCGGTTTCGTAGAGGGGATAGGAGGCCAGCGCAGTCAGGGCATGCAGATAGAGGTTGCGGTGGGTCAGCATGACCCCCTTGGGAGGACCGGTGGTGCCGCTGGTGTAGAACAGCTCGGCCATGTCCTCCTCCCCAAAGGGATAGACTCCGGAAGCCTGGGGTGGTCGGGGGGAGGATCCTGCCAGGAGTTCATCGTAGGTCCCCTGAACCCAATTCGGCGGCTTTTCCATGGGCTCCAGCAGGATGAAACGCATTACCGGCGGAATCTTTTTCAGGATGGGCTCCAGACGATCCAGGAAGTCAGGATCTATAAACACAATCCTCGGTTCCGCATCCTGGAAAATATACTCGAAGTCGGCCGCAATTAAGCGAATATTCAAGGGCAGTAAAACGGCCCCCATGGTGACGATACCGTAATAACACTCCAGCAGGCGATGGCAGTTGTACCCAAGATAGGAAACACGGTCTCCTTTTTGAACGCCAATCTCACCCAGTGCATTTGCCATCCTCAGAACACGCTGGCGAAGCTCATAAAAAGTTGTTACCGTGCCGTAAAAATTCAGTGCCGGCTTATCCGGAAAAGCATTTGACGGAA
>JALOOY010000343.1 GCA_025454185.1 Thermodesulfobacteriota bacterium | reverse complement strand
GATCCGGATCCGGGTCCCTTCCCCGGCACGGCTCTTGACCTGAAAAGTCCCCTCCAGCAATGAAGTCCGCTCCCGCATTCCCAGCAGGCCCAGACTACGTTTGCTCCGGCCGACTACCGGACCTTCGATGCCGATCCCGTCGTCCTCGGCCAGGAAAATGATCTTGGGGTAGCTCTTGATGATGGAGAGGTTGAAGACGCTGGCCTGGGCGTGCTTCAAGGTATTGGTCAGGGCTTCCTGACTGAACCGGTATAAGATGGTCTCCGTTTCAGGGTTCAACCGGCGGTCGAATCCGAGCATACGAAAGTTGATCCGGATGTTGGAATGGCCGGCCACTTCCTTTAAATAGAGATCCAGGGCCGGCCCCAGTCCCAGGTCACTGAGCAAGGTGGGGTGCAGGCGGTAAGAGAGCTGCCGGATCTCCGACGACGTGCGTCCCAGGATTCTGCGAATCTCGCTGATTTCTTTCTTGAGTTTGCCGTTCTCTCCGGGAGCGGCCTGTTCCAGCCGATCCAGACCCAGTTTGACGGCCGTCAAGGCCTGCCCGGCCTCGTCGTGCAGTTCCCGGGCGATGCGCCGCCGCTCCTCCTCCTGGCTCTGAAACAATTTCTCGGTCAGCCCCCGCAGCTCCTGGCGGTGGCGGCGGATGGTTTTCATGAGCTGAATGTTTTCCAGGCCGCTGCCCAGCAGATTGCCCAGGGAGCCCAGGAGATGGATTTCCGGCGGGGTGAGCTGCCGGGACGGGGGCAGCAGGAGTCCGAAAAAACCCAAACCCTTGCCCTTGGAGGTGATTAGAAAACAGAACAGCCAGGGTATATTCGCCCCCGTTGCCTGCGGATAGGTCGTCTGAAAGGGCGGAAAGGAAGGCTTGGGAGCCAGCTTCAAGGTGTCGTCCAACAGGCTGCGCTTCAGCAGTTCGTCTTTAAAAATAAGGCCGCCCGGTATTTCCTGCCCCGCCGGAGGCAAACCTCGCCCGATCTGAAGCTGAAACTTCTTTTTCTCCCGATCAATGAGAAAAACCCCGCCTGCCTTCAGATGAAGCGTCTTAAGGATATCCTCCAGGCTTTCCTTTAAAATCCGGTTCAAGTCCAGGGACTTGTTCAGGGCCACGGCCGTTTTGTTCAACAGGGACAGTTCCACATTGCGCTTGCGCAGGGTTTCTTCGGCCTTTTTCCTCTCGGTGATGTTCTTGATGATCCCCTCGAATTCCACGTCGTTCGTATCCGGATTCAGATACCGCCGGCTGGAAATCAGCACGTGCAGGGAAGATCCGTCCCTTTTCTTGAAGTCCACTTCGAAGTCTTTTACTTCCCCGTCTTTGTTGATCAATTGAATGAACGTATCGCGGTCATCCTCCCGCCGGTACAGCCCCTTGGCCGTGCCCATGTTCAGCAGGGCGTTTTTATTGGGATAGCCGAGCAAATCCACTCCGGCCTGGTTGACGTCCAATATTTTCCCCTGCAGATTGGTCACATAAATCATGTCGTGGGAACCCTCGAAGATCCGTCGGTACTTCTTTTCCCGGTGAATGATCTCCTCCTGGAGTTTCTTCTGCGCGGAGATATTCTTGAAAATCTCGATTCCCCCGGTGATATGCCCGCCTTCATCCAGGAAAACCGACGTGGAGCAGATAATCGGGATGAGCCGGCCCTCGATGTTCCGAATGCTGTATTCCCGGTTCTGAATGTTGGTCCCCTGCTTGACGGCCTGTTTCAGGGCACAGTCCGTCTCGCAGATCGGGTTCTTGAAAACGTCCTTGCAGTACATGCCCACAGCATCGTTGGCGGGCTCGATGGCTTTGACATTGAAACGGCGCAGTTGTTCGACGAGAAAGGAGTTCCAGCCGCCCGGCTCCCTTTCCCCTTTTTCTGTGAAATAGGGGCAGGTCAGGCAATGGGCCAATTTTTCGAAGTAATCTTTGGTGGTGGAACCCTGGCCGTGGGTATGGGGGATCAACCAGCAGGCCGGAGACCTTTTGCCATGGGCCGGACAAAGGACCTGATTACAGGCCAGGTACTCCCAGCAGACCTGATCTTCCCCAGGCGCCGGTTTAGGGATGCCCCGCATCGTTTTTCCTGGCCCAGAACTCACAGAAAGCATCCCCTTTCGCCCGACAGCGGATTTCTTCGGCTTTGAAGGAAAAACAACCGTCCGGATAGTCGTCTCCATACAGGAGGTCCATGAAGGCGCCGGTTACTCCCCGCAACATATAGCATTTGCCGCTGGGAGCGCGCCCGTAAACCTGCTGATATCCGGTAGCCTCATAGGAATCGTGCACCCGGAGCCGCAACTCGACGTAGGGGACGATTTTTTGTATCTGCAGCGCCCCCCAGCCGAAGGCCTCGGCCATGGCCGTAAAGCCAAGGATCTGGTCTTCCGGTTTTTCGATCATGGGTTGCACGATTTCCTGCCACTCCCAGGAATTACGGACCCCATGAAAAGTGGCGTAGCCGCATTCCTGGGCCGCCTCGGTCAAATAGGCGGCCGCCTGGGCCGCGCCTTTTTCCCCGAGCAGTTTTTCGTATTGAAAAGACAGGCGGTTGTAGTACTGCACGAAAAAGAGGGAGACATAGACCCCAAAAATCGGGATGATCCCCTTAGACTCCCGAATCCGGCTGCTTTCCATGACCGCCTGGATGATTTTCAACCCGTCGATCGGCATCTATTTTTCCTTGGCCATAAACTCACAATGGGTATGCCCGGTGATCTTACAGGCCGTCTCTTCCACCTGGTAGTCGCCCAGAGCCCGGCCATAGACTACCTCCATGACCCCGGCAATCCAGCCGCGGGTAAAATGACACCCCGGGGTATCCCGGCGGCCGTGTTTAGCCAGCCAGCCCGTCACATGATGACTGGAAAGGCCGATGATCCGTCCTCCCTTATGGGTCATCCGTTGAAAATGGATGATCCCCATACCGCAGTTCTGGTAGAGGCTGGCCATCAGTTCCAACTTGGATTTGATGGTCCGGATCTGCTGGAACTGTTCCAGAATCGAATACCAGCCCCGGAAAGTTGCTTCTTCAGCCGACTCGACGATCAACCGGATCCCCTCCGTCCCCATGGTGTCTTCCAGCATCTTCTGCAGGTTGATATTGTAGTGGTGACAGTGCATGGCCATGTGGAGGCCTGACAGGGTAATCCGGGACCCGTCGCGGGTCAGTTCTTTACGCCAGTCTAAGATCATTAAATCCCTTGGTTGATAAATATTCTATTACTGCTTGTTCTTAAGTATTGTAGACAAAAGCTGCGCAGGGGTCAAGGGGGCGGGAAGGAATCGGAATCTTCATTTGCTATATCCAGTATCCGGTATCGGTTTTCGTTTCTAGCCAGTATCGGTTTTTGTTATTTCTCCGCGCTGATCCTCCCGGGAACACCCTTGTTATAGTAGTGTTTGATCATCCGCATTTCAGTGACCAAATCGGCCTTCTCGATGATTTCCGGCGGGGCATAGCGGCCGGTCATGATCAATTCCATGCCATCGGGTTTGGCCGCCATGAGTTTGAGGACCTCTTCCAGGGGAATCAGACCGTAGGCGGCCGCGATGTTGATTTCATCCAATATCAGGATATCACAGATGTTGTAGCGGACGATCTGCCAGGCCTTGTCCAGGGCTTTTTGGGCCAGTTCCCGGTCCTTGAAACCCGGATTGGCCAAATTGGTAAATCCGGCCCGGCCCATGGGCCTGATTTTGAACAGAGGCCCGAGTTTCTTAGCCGAGTGGATTTCCCCGGTTTCGATCGGCCCCCCTTTGAGGAACTGGATCATATAGACCTTGCGGCCATGGCCGACCGCCCGCATGCCCAGCCCCAGGGCGGCCGTGGTCTTCCCTTTGCCCTCCCCCGTATAGACCTGAATCATGCCCCGTGAGGCCGTCTCAGCCATAGGTCTTTTTTTCACCGCAAAGACGCAAAGGGCGCAAAGGAATTGATTAATCTGAAATCGAAAACCGCGATTTCAGAAAACCTTTTCCCCCTGGACCTGCGGTGCCGATGAATGGTTAGCGAAGCAAAGGGTATGCTGATTTGCAGGTATTTTTCTGCCAATCAGCAATCATTTTTCTTGGCGTCCTTTGCGTCTTGGCGGTGCCGGTCTTTTGCTTTTCAGCACTGTCCCAGCAATTCCCGGGAAATGACCAGCCGCTGGATCTCCGAAGTCCCCTCGTACAGCGTGGTCACCCGCACGTCGCGGGCCAGGCGCTCCACCGGGTATTCGGCCGTATAGCCGTACCCGCCGAGAATCTGCACCGCCTGGTAGCAGGCTCGGTTGGCCGCCTCCGTGGCATAGAGTTTGCCCATGGAGGCCTCTTTGGTGAAAGGCTTTCCCTTTTCTTTCAGATAGGCCGCCCGCAGCACCAGCAGTTGGGCCGCTTCCAGCTCCGTGTAGGCATCGGCCATCATCCACTGTAGGGCCTGGAATTTGGATATGGACTGGCCGAACTGCTCCCGGTTTTTGGAATAGGCCACGGCGAAGTCCATGGCCGCCAGGCCGATGCCCAGGGACAGGGAGCCCACGCCGATGCGCCCCCCGGCCAGCTCCATTAAAGCGATGCGATAGCCGTCGTTGACCTGACCCAGCAGATTTTCTTTGGGGATCCGGCAGTTATCGAAGACCAGCTCGTTGGTGCTCGAACCTTTCTGGCCCATCTTTTTCTCGTCCTTGCCCACGATGTAGCCCGGGGTCCCCTGCTCCACCACGAAGGCGCTGATGCCTTTACCCCGGCCCTGGCCTTTGTCGGTCTTGGCCCAGACCACCACCACCCCGGCGTACTCGGCGCTGGTGATGAAGATTTTGCTGCCGTTCAGCACCCAGGCGTCGCCGTCCAGGACCGCGGTGGTCTTCATCCCCGCCGGATCGGAGCCGGCCCCGGGTTCGGTCAAACCGAAGGCCCCGGCCGAATACTCCCCGGAACAGATGGGGGGGATGTGTTTTTGCCTGACCGCTTCCGTTCCGAATTCGAGCAGCACCTCGGCCACCATGTTGGTTACCGACATGGTCACCGCCGTGGAGGCGCAGCCCCGGCCGATCTCGGTCATGGCCAGGCTGTAGGCCACTACCCCCACCTGGGCCCCGCCGTAGGCCTCGGGGATGTTCATGCCCATGAGCCCCAGCTCGGCCATCTTTTTCAGGTTGGCCCGCAGGATGGTTCGGTCCTTGGTCTCGTCCAGGAGGGCCGCCCGGGGAGCCAGCTCCTCCCGGGCGAAATCCCGGCACATCTCCTGGATCATCTTCTGTTCGTCGGTCAATGCCCTGGATCATCTTCTGTTCGTCGGTCAATGCGAAGTTCATGATGAAGTCCCTGATGTCGTAAGGCGTCAGGCGTTAGGCGTAAGGCGGTACAGGCCGGGCTCAGGGAAAGACCGCTGTCTTTTCTTCCATCTTCCATCCTCCCGCTTCCATCTCCCTATGCGCTGCGCCCTGCGCTCCTCGTCCTTACTTCCCCTTCAACAGATTATTAGCGATCACGATGCGCATGATCTCGTTGGTGCCCTCATAAATCTGGGTGATCTTGGCGTCCCGCATGTGTCGCTCCATAGGGTATTCCTTGCAGTAGCCGTACCCCCCCAAAACCTGCACACCCTCGATGGCCGCCTGCATGGCCGTGTCCGAGGCGAACATCTTGGCCATGGCCGCCGCCTTTTCGTGAGGCAGGTGGTTGTCCTCCAGCCAGGCCGCCCGCAGGGTCAGCAGTTCGGCGGCGTCCAACTGAGTGGCCATGTCGGCCAGCTTCCACTGAATGGCCTGGAAGGTGGCGATGGGCTTGCCGAACTGTTCCCGGGTCTTGGCGTATTCCAGGGCCTCTTCCAGGGCCGCCCGGCCGATGCCGATGGCCTGGGAGGCGATTCCGACCCGCCCGCCGTCCAGGGTGGTCAGCATCTGTTTGAACCCGTCGCCGGGGTTGCCCAGCAGGGCGTCTTTCGGCACCCGGGCGTTGTCGAAGACCAGTTCGGCCGTTCCCGAAGCATTGATCCCCAGCTTCTCCTCCACCCGGCCCAGCGTAAAGCCCGGCGTGTTTTCCCGGTCCACCACAAAAGAGCTGATGCCCTTGTAGCCCTTGCCCTTCTCCGTGATGGCCGCAATCACCGCATAACGGGCCACGTTGCCGTTGGTAATGAACTTCTTTTCCCCGTTGATGACCCATTCGTCGCCGTCCGGGACGGCGGTCGTCCGCATGGCGGCCGGGTCCGAGCCGGCTCCGGCCTCGGTGAGCCCGAAACAGCCCAGGTACTCGCCGCTGGCCACCGGTTTCAGGTATTTCAGTTTCTGTTCATGGGTCCCGAAGGCCATGACCGGGAAACAATACAGGGAGTTGTTTACGGACATGATGACCCCGGTGGAGGCGCAGGCCTTGGAGATCTCGATCAAAGCCAGCACGTAGCTGACGTAATCCATGCCGCCCCCGCCGTATTCCTCCGGTACGGCGATGCCCAGAAAACCTAGTTCTGCCAATTTCTTACAGATCTCGGCCGGGTGCTCGTGGCTGGCGTCCAGTTTCGCGGCCACCGGCCTGATCTCCGTCTCGGCGAACCGCCGGGCCGTGTCCCGGACCATCTGCTGTTCTTCGGTCAGTTCAAAGTTCATGCGAATAATCTCCTTAAAGTTATTTCCGATTGCCGATTTAGGAATTTTCGATTGCCGATTGCCGATTTTCGATTTAAAAAAACAGTCAGCGATTGGGACCCGCAACGACTCGGAACTATAATCAGCCAGGTATTTAATAAAACCTGCGAATATTCCCTGTCCTACGTTATTAAATCGGCAATCGGCAATTGCAGATCGGCATTCCCTGAAATCGGCAATCGAAAATCGGCAATTTATGTTGGACGTTCGATGTTCGATGTTCGTCTTTATTTTCGGATTAAAGTCCCGCCTTGAATTCGGGTTTCCGCTTCTCCAGAAAGGCGTTCAGCCCTTCCTTGGCATCCGGGCTGGTAAAGGCGATGGCGAAGGCGTCCACTTCCATGGCGCAGCCGTTGCGCAGGTCCACATCGGCGCCGCGGTTGATGGTATGCTTGATGGCCCGCAGGGCGGCCCGGCCTTTGGAGGCCATGAGCTTAGCCGTTTTCCGGACCTCGGCCATAAGCTGTTCCTGGGGGAAGACCTTGTTGACCAGACCGATCTCTTTGGCCTCCTGGGCGGAAATCAGGGCCCCGGTCAGACACAACTCGCGGGCCCAGCCCTTGCCCACCAGGCGGGCCAGACGCTGGGTGCCGCCGAAGCCGGGGATGATGCCCAGGTTGATTTCCGGCTGGCCGAACTTGGCGTTCTCGGAGGCATAGATGAAATCGCAGGCCATGGCGATTTCCGTCCCCCCGCCCAGGGCGAAGCCGTTGACGGCGGCAATGATGGGAAATTCCGCGCTCTCCATGGCCAGCAGTACTTCCTGACCGGCCGCGGAAAATTTCTTGGCTTCGAGGGGGGTCATGGCGGCCATGCTGCCGATGTCCGCACCGGCCACGAAGGCCTTGTCGCCGGTGCCGGTCAGGATGGTCACCCGGGCTTCGGGATTGGCGCCGATCTCTTTCAAGGCCTCCCCGATCTCCGCCACCACCTGGGGATTCAATGCGTTCAGGGCCTTGGGCCGGTTTACGGAAATCGTAGCCACCCCCTCGGCAATGTCCAACAGTATCATTTCGTATGCCATAGTATCCTCCATTAATTCATTTAATTTTTAAACGTATTCTTTCATCGAGGAGTCGTCATTCCGGCGAAGGCCGGAATCCAGGCCCTTGGTTTCTCCCTTCTCTCTTCTTCATCCAAGGTGGACCGCTCGGCAATCACGCCCTACCTCTTCCATCTCCTATCTTCCCTCTTCCATCTCGTCTTTACTTGCGCTCCAGAATCAACGCCGCCCCCATGCCCCCGCCCACGCACAGCGTAGCCAGACCGTAACGGGAATTCCGTTTCATCATCTCATAAAGCAGGCTGATGAGGATGCGGGCCCCGCTGGCCCCGATGGGATGCCCGATGGCAATGGCCCCGCCATTTACATTGACCTTTTCCATAGGCCAGCCCATT
>JALOOY010000342.1 GCA_025454185.1 Thermodesulfobacteriota bacterium | reverse complement strand
CCGGGTCCCGGGGAAGATCCGGATACCGGTCATGCAGATCACCGCCGTGGGCTGCAGGGCCTCTACCTCGGTGAGGGTCTCCTCCAGGGTGGCAGCGGTTTCTCCCGGCCCCCCCAGCAGCAGGCTGAAGCAGAAAGGGATCTCGTTTTCCCGGCAGATGCGGGCCGCTTCCCGAATGTGATCCAAAGAAAAATTCTTGCCCAGGCGGGGCAACTGGGCGGCGCTGGCCGTATCCAGCCCGAACTCCAGGGCCGCACAGCCGGAGGCCTTCATGACTTCGCCCAGGTCAGGGCTCATGAACCCGGGGTTCACGTAGGCCGTCCAGCGGAGCCGCAGCCCTTCCCGGATGATCTCCCGGCAGATAGCCCCGGCCTGTTCCGCCGGAAAGTTGAAATTATTGTCTACGAAGAAGACATAGTCCTGCCCCTGTTCGACCAGGGTCTTGATTTCCCCTACCACCCCCGCCGGTTGGCGCATCCGCACCCGGCGCCCCTCGATCAGGGGATAGGTACAATAGATACACTCAAAGGGGCAGCCGCGCTTGGTCTGCACATTGGCCAGGGCCCCCTGTTTCCGGTAGGACAGGGCGTCGAACAATTTCCGATCCGGCCAGGGCTGGGGGTCCAGGCCCACCGCCTCACCCCGGGAGATAACCGCTCCCGGCGACTGGGCCGGACTACAGCCCGGGGAGACCGCCCCCGAGGATCCCGGGAAAAGACGGTCCAGCAGACCCGGCAGGGCCTGCTCCCCCTCCCCGACGATCCCGTAATCGGCGGCCAGGTATTGCAGCACCCGCTCCGGAAGCAGCGTGAAACCCGACCCCCCCAGCACGATGGGGGCGCCGCTGCGGCCGCGGCAGACCTGCACCACCTCCCTGATGAAAGGCAGGTAGGTGACGGAGCGCGGATAACTGACGTTGTCCAGGTTGCGGATGGAGATCCCGATGCAGTCCGGCCGGAAGGAATCCAGGTCCTGCTCCAGGACCGCCCGCCAGTCCGGTTGGAAACAGAGATCGGTCCCCAGCACCTCGACCCCCGCCGATTTCAAGACGGCGGCCAGGGAGGCTAGGCCCAGGGGGAATACCGGATCCGGTGAGACTTCCCGGTTGGGGGAAATCAGGAGGACCCGCATGATCAGGCAAGCGCCGGGAAGCGGGCCGACAGATCCAGTATCTTGACCGGACCCTTTTCAGACGACCAACCATGGGGGACACCGGCGGGTACGAAATACCCCTGGCCGGGCCCCAGGGTCCGGGTCTCTTCCCCTATGGTCAGCAAAAAAGAACCCGCCAGGACCACCCCGCACTGCTCGAAGGGGTGGCCGTGGCCGGAATCGGCCTGCCCTTCATCGATGGACATGACCGCCAGGGTCATCTGTTCGCCGAAGTGGGCTGCACTCTTGACCCCGGGCCTGAAATCCCGGAGTTCCATGTGGTTGAAATCAAAAAAAGGCAAGGGATCCTCCCGCTTTTTTACAATCGGTTCACCGGTATCCAGGCCAGCATCTCCTCCAGATCATCATCCAGGGCCCCGACCAGTTCCGGCAAAGTCAACCGCCGCCCGCACCCGGGGCAAGTAAAGTAGACCTCCCGTCAGGTTCGGGAGAACCGCAGGGGTGTCCGACAGTCCGGGCAAAAAATTTTATTCACCGGGATCCCCCCTGAGCGTGACCTTCCGCCGGTCCTGCAACCAGTATCTTATCTGCCCCGGAATAAATTCTATCTTCATCCTGTCTTCTGTATTATTAATAATTACGATAAGCGCCCCGGTCAGGTCTTGTCAATCTTTTTGCCCCGGCCCCGGAAGGACTCCTTTTTCCTACAAGCATTCGGGGTTGATTTTACAAAAATTCTTTGGTATGGAGAAAGAAAAGGATATGCCCCCCACCCCCAAAAAATCATCCCCCCCGTGTTGGTCCCCCACGGAGGAGGACCTGGCTCAATTGCGGGTCCTGGGGATTTCCCAGACCCGGATCCGGCGGCAGATCGCCCTCCTGCAGGGGGCCCGCCATCACCGGCACCTCGACCGGCCCTGCACCAGGGGGGACGGCATTCACCGCCTCTCCCGGGTCGAGGCCCGCTCCCTGGTCCCCCTCCAGGAAGAAGGGGCCCGGGAGGGCCGGTTTCTGAAATTCGTACCCGCTTCCGGGGCGGCCAGCCGCATGTTTGAGGCCCTCCACCATTATCAGCGGCAGACGGAGATGCCGCTGATCCGACAGATACGGCAAAGGGCGGCCCGGGGCGGCCGGCGGGCCGAGGTGGTCATCCGCTTTCTGGAGGAATGGGACCGTTTCCCCTTCTCCCAGGACCTGAAAGAGAAGCTGCTCGCCGAAGGGCTGACGCTGAGCCGCCTGGTGCAGGGGGATCGCTGGCGCAAAGTGCTGACCCTGCTGCTCACCGACCAGGGTTTGAATTACCGGGCTCTGCCCAAGGCCCTGATGAAATTTCACCGTTATCCCGAGGGCTGCCGTTCGGCCCTGGAGGAGCACCTGGTTGAAGCCGCCGCCATTGTCCGCGATGGCCAGGGCCGCATCCCGATCCATTTCACCATCTCCCCGGAACACGAACCCCTCTTTCGGGAGCACCTGGCAACGGTAAAACCCAGGCACGAAGAACGCTTCGGGGCCCGCTTCGCTATCGGCTTTTCACACCAGCACCGCTCCACCGACACCATTGCCCTGGACCTGGAAGGACGGCCCCTGCGGGAAGCGGACGGCCGCCTGCACCTGCGCCCGGGCGGGCACGGGGCCCTGCTCTTCAACCTGAACCGCCTGAACGGCGATCTGGTTTACCTGAAGAACATCGACAACGTGGTCCCGGACCATTTGCAAAGGGTCACCGTCGACTGGAAAAAAATCCTCGGCGGGTACCTGATCCAGACCCAGCGGCGGGTCAACCTGCTTCTGGAAAGGCTGGCCAAGAAAAGGATAACCCTGAAAGACCTGGAAGCCGGTCTGGATTTTTTACGGGAGGTCCTGGCGGTTTGCGAACCCCCCGAATTCCGGAAGTGGCCTGGGGAACGCCGGCGGGAATTTCTGTTTCAAAAACTGAACCGCCCCCTGCGGGTCTGCGGCGTGGTCAGGAACCAGGGGGAACCGGGCGGGGGACCTTTCTGGGTACGGGGCCGCGACGGCAGCCTGACCCTGCAGATCGTGGAAAGCGCCCAGGTGGACCCGGAATCCGAAACCCAGCGGGATATCTGGCGCCGGGCCACCCATTTCAATCCCGTCGACCTGGTTTGTGCCCTGCGCGACTTCCGGGGCCGCCCCTTCGATTTACGACGCTATGTGGACCCCGAGGCGGTCTTCATCTCCCGCAAATCCAAGGACGGCCTGGACTTGAAGGCCCTGGAACTGCCCGGGCTCTGGAACGGCGCCATGGCCGACTGGAATACCCTCTTCCTGGAAGTCCCGCTGGAGACCTTCAATCCGGTGAAAACCGTCCTGGACCTGCTGCGGCCCGAACATCAGCCCCCAAAATAAAATCCGAAATCCGAAATTCGAATTTGTCCTTAAGTTACCTGCGATCGATTCG
>JALOOY010000341.1 GCA_025454185.1 Thermodesulfobacteriota bacterium | reverse complement strand
GGATGATCTCCGGATCGTCGATCTCCCGAAAGAGGGTGCCCTCTTTCATGACATAAATGCGGTCGGCCAGGCGGGAAACGATGGCCAGGTTCTGCTCGACCACGATCATGGAGATGCGGGCCTTCATGGCCTTAAGAATGGCGGCGATTTCCCCGATGATGATCGCCGCCAGCCCTTCGGTAGGCTCGTCGATCAACAGCAGGGCCGGTTCACCGATCAGGGCCCGGCCGATGAGCAGGATCTGCCGTTCCCCGCCGCTCAATCCCCGGGCCTTGGAATGGAGCAGCTTCTCCATCTTGGGATGGATGGCGATCAGCCGCTCCATGGCCTTTTCCACCGGCTCCTTGGTGGGGAAGGCCGCCAGCTCCAGATTTTCCCTCACCGTCAGCTCGCCGAAGACCCGTTTATCCTGAAACACGTAGCGGATCCCCTGCAGGGCCACTTTTTCCGGCGGGAGGCCGTCGATCCGGTTTCCCTGAAAGGCCACCGCACCCCGGCTGGGCCTGATAAAGCCGCCGATGGTTTTGAGCAAAGTGGTCTTGCCCGCCCCGTTGCGCCCCACCAGACAGACCAGTTCCCCGGGCTTGACCGTCAGGGAAATCTCGTGCAGGACTTGGGCCCGCCCGTAATGCACGTCCAGGCCTTCGACCGTCAGTAGCATACCGCGTCCTCTTTGCCCCAGTAGCATTCCTTGACCTGGGCGTCGCAGATCACCTCGTCCGGCACCCCTTCGCAGATGAGCTGCCCCTCATTGATCACCGACAGGCGCTCCACCAGCTCCAGGAGCCGGGAAATCTTGTGTTCCACGATCACCAGGGCGAAGCGCCCCTTCAGACCCTGGATGACCCCGCTGATGTGCACGATCTCCACCGGACTCAAGCCGGCGAAGGGTTCGTCCAGCAGGAGCACCCGCGGGTTCAGGGACAGGGCAATGGCGATTTCCAGTTCCCGTTTTTCACCGTACGACAGGTCGGCGGTCAGGGTATCGGCCTTGGCCGCGATGCCCAGCGTATCCAGGGCCTGGCGGCATTCTTCCTCCAGGGCCCGGTGCCGCACGTCCTTGAAGAAAAAGCGGGCCTTGTGTTTATAATTCGCCCCCAGACGGATGCGGGCCAGCATCATGTTTTCCATGACCGACAGGGTGTCGAAAACGGAGACCAGTTGGAAGGTCCGGGCGATACCCCGGTTGACCCGCTCGTACGCCGGCATGCAGGTGATCTCCCGCCCCTCATAGAAAACCTGCCCTTCGTCGGGCCGGTAGAGGCCGGTGAGCAGGTTGAAAAAGGTGGACTTGCCGGCCCCGTTGGGTCCGATGATACCGGCCGCTTCCTTTTCCCTGAGCTGGTAGGTGATGCGGTTGACGGCGGTCAGCCCGTTGAAACTTTTGGAGGCTCCCTGAGTCGTCAGAATCGGCTCCGCCATGAATGGGCCTTTCCTTAATCCTTAAAATTAGGGGGAAGGGCGGGGAAAAGAGGATTCGCCCCATTCCCCGCCCCTATAAGACAATAATTAACAATTAATAATTAATTGTAAATTATTAATTATTGGATCTTGTTTTTAGTATCCTTCGCTTTTCAAGGTCGGCAAATACTCGGTCCCCGTATAGGAATCGATCACCCGGACCAGATCCAGTTTGCTCTTGCGGTCCTTGGGGGCCTTGCCCTGCACCACGAAGGCGCCGTATTTGAACAGGGGCTGGTGGTCCTCCCGCCAGGTGCCCGGCCCCTTCATGGAACTGAATTGGGGCTTGGCCGTGATGGCCTTGGCCACGGCCAGGGGCTCCACGGACTGGGCGCCCTCGATGCCGCGGATCAGTTCCATGACGCCCGCATAGGCGATCCCGGCATAGGGATCGGGAGGCTCGCCGTAGGCCTTCTGGTATTTATCCACGAATTCCTTGCCGGCCTTGACGATGGCCTGGTCCTTGAGCCCCTCCAGGTTCCAGTACCAGGACATGAGGGAGTAGACGCCGTCCAGGGCCTCGGCCGGAACGCCGCTGCCGAAGACGTTGGTCATCCAGTTGAACCACAGCTTGGTCTTTTTCCCCAGACCCAGCTCGTTGGCCTGCTTCAGGACATTGATGGCGTCCACGCCCCAGTGGGCCATCATGACGATGTCCGGCTTGGCTTCGATGATCTTCTGCAGGTAGGTCGTGTAATCGGCAGTCCCCACGGGGGCTTCAGCGTATTCATGTTGGACGCCGAATTTCTTGAAGGCATCCAGGGCCCCGGCCTTCTGGTCCCAGCCGAAGGCGTAGGCGGGAGCGAAGAAATAGACCTTCTTCAATTTCAGCTCCGTGGCAATGAATTCGGCCCCGGCGTAGCCAATGGAATAGGCTGTGCCGTGGATCCCGAAGGTGGTGGGGGCCAGTTCATCTTTTTTAAACATGCTGATCGGCGAAACGCAGGCCGCCATGTAGGGCAGGGGGGTCTTTTTCATTTCCTTGTTCAGGGCCGCGGCGATGGCGGCAAAGGTGGACCCGACCAGACCGTGCACCTTGTCTTCATGCGCCAGTTCCCGAAAACGCCGGATGGCCACGTCCGGTTTGGTTTCGTCGTCCTTGACCACCGCTTCCACCGGGATCTTCTTCCCGCCCAGGTTGACGCCCCCACGGTCGTTGACGTCTTTGATGGCCAGTTGGGCGCCCTTCAACTGAACCGGTCCGATAGGGGAGGCCGGTCCGGTCATGCCGAACATGAGTCCGATCTTGATCTTGTCCGGCGCAGCCGCCTGACCAACTCCCAAGGTGCAAAGCAATAGGACGGATAGGACTAAAAAGACCAATAGCCAATGTCTGTTCTTCATCGTGCTGCCTCCTGTTGTTTTTAATTAACAATAAATAATTGACAATTAATTATTAGGTCTTTATTCCTGCGGCGCTCCTCCCGCCTCCTTAATGGCCCAATATACCTTCTCCGGGTCGGCCGGCAGGGAGCGCACCCTTCCGCCGCAGGCGTTGGCGATGGCATTCAGGATGGCCGGTGCGGCCGGAATGTTGGGCATCTCCCCGATGCCCTTGGCCCCGTAGGGCCCGTGGGCGTTGGGCATCTCCAGGATGATGGACTTGATGCGGGGCACGTCGAGGATCGTGGGGATCAGGTAATTCTGCAGGCTGAGATTCTGCGGCACCCCGTTTTTCAGCACCACCTCCTCCATCAGGGCGTAACCCAGGCCCATGGCCACCCCGCCCTCGATCTGGCCCTCCACGGCCCGGGGATTGATGGCCTTACCCACGTCGAAGGCGGCCACATAATCGGTAACTTCCACTTCGCCGGTCTCCACGTCCACCTCCACTTCGGCCATGTGGGTCGAATAGGTGTAGACAAAATAAGGATTGCCCTGGCCGGTTTCCGGATCCAGGGTGGCCAGGGGCGGCGTCCACCAGCCCTGGCCGATGAGGCGTTTCCCCCGGGTCATGGCCCGGGCCGCCGCTTCCCGGAACGGCAGGACCCGCTCGGGATTTTCCCGGTCACAGATCCGGCCGGCCCGGGCTTCCAGACGGCTGGCCGGCACCAGCAGCATTTCCGAGGCCGCCTCCAGGATCG
>JALOOY010000340.1 GCA_025454185.1 Thermodesulfobacteriota bacterium | reverse complement strand
GGACGACCGTCTGGCCTGCCATAATCTGTACGGCGACGGACAGATGGACATGACTTTGAAATTTCCCACTGAGGACGTTGTCGCCGCCTTCCAATTGACCGAAGCCTCCGACAGGTCCACCCAGGAATGGTTTATTATGTTTGAAATGGATGATGGAACCCAAATGGTCGGCTCCGACGTGGTCTGGATCCTCAACAAGGAAAGGAACGCCCGCAACCGCGACCAATCCGGCCAGACCTACCACTACCGGATGAAGCACCAAAAGAAATAATCGTCCCCTCCTCTCCGGCCGGCGGTCCCCTGTTTCAGCAAAGGCCGCCGGCCGGCTTGCCTTTCCGTCCTGACGCGCAACGGACTCTTTTCTCGCTGAACGCTAACAGCAAGATGGTCCAGACTACGGCCGCCGAACGTTTGGGACTGCATGCCCTCCTGGGCGACACCAATCATGTTTTTCTGCCTCTGGTTCAAAAATAAGGTCGCGGTGATGGGCCATCTCCCTCGCCGGGATTTCCGGTGACCGGGCCCGTTGTCATTCTTTTTTGACCCGCGGAATAAGTCCCTATATAATCGACCTCCCGAAGATCCTTCCACATACTGACGGCTTGATTTCCCCTTATTTCCGGGTTATACTGTTCGAAAAGTTGATCGGGGAGCTGGGGGCGCCCGGCTGAGAAGGCAGACGAACCGCTGCCGACCCTTTAAACCTGCTCTGGGTAATGCCAGCGAAGGGAACCATGAAAAAGCCGGCCTTCGTTGCCGGCTTTTTTATGGAAATTTTGCGGCCGGGCCTAAAAAATCAAAGTCCTCGCCTTATAGGTTTTTATGTCGCAAAACATCAAAAATAAAATCACCGACCTGCTGGAACGGGTCAGGACTCGGCGGCCGGTGGTGCACGCCATCACCAACTGGGTCACCGGCGGCGACGTGGCCAACGCCCTGCAGGCCCTGGGGGCCAGGCCGGTGCTGGCGGTTTCTTCGGAGGAATCGGCCGAGATTACTGCGCGGGCCGACGCCCTGCTCCTCAACCTGGGGACCCCGGACGCGGACAGGATCGCGGCCATGATCCGGTCCGGGCGCCGGGCCAACGAACTGGGCCTGCCGCTGGTCTTCGACCCGGTGGGCGCGGGCGCTTCAAAATTTCGGGAGGAGGCCTGCGGCCGCATCCTCAGGGAACTGCAATTGACGGTCATTCGGGGCAACCGGGCGGAAATCGCCTTTCTGGCGGGCCGGGGCGGACAGTTGCGCGGCATCGACGCCGTCGGCGCTCCGGACGACCTCGAGGAAGCTGTACAAATGCTGTCCGGACAGACCGGCGCCGCAGTCCTGGCCAGCGGGGAAAAAGACCTGCTTGCTTATGGGGACCGGATGCTCACCAGGACGGGAGGTCATCCCCTGATGCCCTGGGTAACCGGGACCGGCTGCATGCTCTCGGCCGTCATCGCCGCCTTTGCGGCCGCAGCGGATGATCCGCTGGTGGCGGCCGCCGCCGGGATTAGCTTTTTCAAGCTGGCCGGGCAACGGGCCGGGGAACGGTCCGCAGGACCGGGAACTTTCAAAGCCGCCCTGCTCGATTGTCTCCACATCCTGACCCCGGATGACCTTCGGGCTGCTGCCGACCTGGAGGGCTGAAAGCATGGAACCCGCCGCCCGCCAGACCCGGATCTTGGCCCGGGCCATCGTGCTGGTGGCCATCGGGGTGGCCCTCTCACCCTTTACCAGCCTGCCCATCGGCATCGCCCGCATCAACCCTACCCAGCATTTCGTAAATGTGCTGGCCGCCGTATTGCTCGGCCCCTGGTGGGCCGCCGGCGTCTGGCCGGCCTTTTTTTTCGCTTCACCCGAAACATCTATTTCGGGGCCCTGGGCGAAGTCCTGGGCACCGGCCTCCTGGGCGCCCTGGCCAGCGCCCTCATCGTGGCCCCGGCCCTGATGGGGAAATCCATGGCCCTGGGGACCTTGATCGTGGCCTTCTCGGGCAGCAGCCTCCTGGGGGCCGTCTTGGGCCTGGCCGGCCTCAAACTGCTGGAGCGGGCGGGATATGCGAATTTAAAGAAACATTAGGCGAATTTTTATTTAACCTCTTCGCCGAACGCCGAACGCCCAACGGCTTTTTCGTATTAATTCGATGTTGGACGTTCGATGTTCAATGTTCGATGTTCGTCTGTTATCAAAATAAGGCCTCCTCTTGCTCCTCCAATTCCAAAACGTTTCCTACCGCTACGAAGGGGCCGAAGCCTGGGCCTTGCAGCAGATCGATCTGGCCATTGCGGAAGGGGAATACGTCCTGGTGGCCGGGGCCAGCGGCAGCGGCAAATCCACCTTCTGCCGTCTGGCCACCGGTCTGGCCCCGCAGTTCCACGGCGGCGAACTCCAGGGGCGGGTGACCGTCGCCGGACTGGACACACGGGAAACGCCGGTCCATCGCCTGTTTGGTCACGTCGGCCTGGTCTTTCAAAACACGGACGCCCAGTTATTCAACCGCTCGGTAGAAGACGAGCTGCGTTTCGGTCTGGAAAGCCGGGGGGTGGAACCGGTTGAAATTGGAGAACGGCTGGCCTGGGTGAGCGGCATGTTGAACCTCGATCCCCTGCGGGACCGACCCCCCCACCAGCTTTCCGGCGGAGAAAAGCAAAGAGTGATCCTGGGAGCTATTCTGGCTCTGCGGCCCCGCCTGCTCCTGTTGGACGAACCGTTTACCCACCTCGACCCGGAAGGCGCTGAAACCCTCCGCGCCTCACTCAAAACCCTGCCTGGAGCAGGAATGGCGGTCATCGTTGTCGAGCACCGCCTCCAGGAGGTGGTTGCCGACGTAGAACGGTTGATCATTTTTCACCAGGGGCGGCTGGCGGCCGACGGCCCGCCCCGGCAGGTCCTCGGCCGGGACCTGACCGGGTGCCAGGTCAACCTTCCACCCTTGTATTTCCTGTTTCGGGAAACAATCGCAGAAAGTCCTCCGCCGCTTTCCGTCTCAGAGGCCTTTGAGCTCTTGCAGGCACACCCGACCGCCAAACCGGCGGTGACGGCCCGTCGGGATTTGTGTCCCTCCCCTGCCGGCGATACTCCGCAACGAGCGACCCGGCCGCTGGTGGAAGTAAGGGATTTGCATTTCGATTATCAGGGCCGGGAGATATTGCGCGGGGTGGATTTCCAAATTCACTCCGGAGAATGCCTGGCGCTCCTCGGCCGGAACGGCGCCGGCAAGACCACACTGGTCAAGCACCTGAACGGTCTGCTGAAGCCCTGCCGGGGCGCGGTAAAAATAGCAGGCCACGACGCCCGTCCGCTCCGAACCTGGGACCTGGCCCGCCGGATCGGCTTCGCCTGGCAAAACCCGAACGACCAGCTTTTTAAAACCACGGTGCGGGAGGAGGTGCTGATCGGCCCGCGGTTGTTGCGGACCCTGGACGAATCCTGGTGCAAAAGACTTTTTGAGCGGTTTAGGCTCGCCCCCCTGTTGGACCGCTCGCCCTTCCGGTTGAGTGAGGGAGAAAAGAAAAGGGTCGCCTTTGCTACGGCCCTGGCCGCCAGGCCGGAACTCCTGGTGCTGGATGAACCGACCGCCGGCCAGGACGAGACCTTTCGCCGGGAATTGGCGGCGCTGATTCGGGAACTGCGGGAGGAAGGGAAAACCATAGTCCTCGTCACCCACGACCTGGAATTCGCTGCCGATCAGGCGCCGCGCTGGCTGGTCCTGGCCGGAGGCCGCATCAGGGCCGACGGTCCACCGGATGCGGTCATGGCCGACCAGGGACTCATGAAAACGGCCGGTCTGCGGCCTACCCAGCGATTTGAATTTTTCCAATTACTGCGAAAGGCCGCCGGCGTGGAGACCGCAAAAAACGAATGCCCGAAAATCCCTTAACCCTCGATCCCCGCTCCAAACTGATTTTGGCCCTTGCGGCGGCCGTGGTCCTGGGGGCCCTCGACCACTGGCCTTCCCTGCTGGCGGCTGCCGGGTTACTCCTGGCCGTGATCGGGTGGTTGGGTCGGCAAAGGGGCCTGGTCCAATTCTTCAAGGGGCTGGGGCCCGCCGTGCTGGGCTTCTTCGCCGTGGCCTGGCTGGCTTTCGACTTTTTTCCGGCCTTGACCGCCGCGGCCCGGCTGCTGGACCTGGGCCTGCTGTTTTTCCTTTTTTTCCAGACCACTTCCCCCAAAGGCCTTTCTCAGGCCCTGGTCCGCCTGGGTCTACCGTACAGCTTCGGGTTTGTGCTGACCGTCTCGCTGGAATTCATTCCCGTCCTGGCCCGCCGGGCCGCCAACATCCGGGATGCCCAGCGGTCGCGCGGGATACCGCTGGAGGCCGGTTGGCGGGGCCTGCGCTATCTGCCGGCCCTGCTGGGCCCGCTGCTGATCCAGGCCTTCAAACTGGCCGATGAAATGGCCGAGGCCCTCGAGGCCCGGGGTTTCGGGTCCGCCGGACGCCGCCCCGGCGGGGAGTTGCACTTCCGCTTTCCGGATTGGATCGCCGTGGTCCTGAGCGTTAGCCTGCTCGCCGCCTTCCTGCTTTGGTATTGATAGGACGGTGGATCCGCTGTGCTTGATCCACCCTACTCATTCAGACCTGGCTGTTTTTCGGCTTGTTCACGATTTCGCAGGTAGTCTCGTCCAGATCACACGCATGGGGACAAGGTTCGATGTGGATGGTGATGTCGAGCGGGGTGATGTTGTTTTTTATATCCTGCTCCAGCTTGTCGATCAGTTCATGGGCCTCGCCCACGGTCAGTTTCCGGCAGACCTGGGAATGGAAGTCGATATATTTTTTACTCCCCGACAGGCGGGTCCGCAGTTTATGATAGCCTACGGCCGGATAGGGTCGTGTTTCAAGAATATCCTTTAAAATTTTCTCCAGGGGCTCCGGAATACGGCTGTCCATGAGGCCTACCAGGCCGGCCCTCAAAATCTGCACAGCCGAGAAAAGGATGATCAACCCGACGACGACGGCAAAGAGCAGATCAAAGGATACCAGGCCGGTGTAGTGGGTGAGCAGGATGGCGGCAATGGCGGCCGTATTGGAATAAAGATCGCTGGCGTAGTGGAGGGCATCGGCTTTCAGGGCCTCGGAACCTGTTTTTTCCCCTACTTTCCGGAGCACCCGGGAGATGGTAAAGGAGAAGACCAGGGAAAGAGCCATGATCCCCAGGTCGAGGCCCGAGTAGTGAATAACCGCTTCGAGAAAATATTTTTCGGCGGCCTTGTAAATGATGACCGCCCCGGAAAACATGATCACGCCGGCCTGGACCACCGCGGCCAGACTCTCGGCCTTGCCGTGCCCGTAGGGATGGCTGGAGTCCGGCGGCTGGGCCGCTTTGCGGATGGCCAAAAAGTTCATGGCCGACATGAACACATCGAGCAGGCTGTCGAGCCC
>JALOOY010000339.1 GCA_025454185.1 Thermodesulfobacteriota bacterium | reverse complement strand
TCCGGTCGTCGGCGAGCCAAAACGCGGCCAACGCAAGCCCCTTTAATAAATCGGTGGGATTTAGTTTTCCTGTTATTATCCGGCATCCAGTATCGTTTTTTGCCTTTATCCGGTATCCGCCTTTCAGTTAATCAAGAAATACGCTGTCAGGAAAAAGATGGTCGAGCCCAGGGCATCGATGCTGCTGGCAATGAAGGGACCGGAGGCCACCGCCGGGTCCACCTTGAATTTAGCGGCGATCAGGGGCAGGAAGGTACCCATCATGGCGGCCAGGGCCATGTTGGCACAGATGGCGATGCCGGCCACCAGGCCCACATGAACGTCCCGGGTAAAGGCCATGCCGGCCAGGGCCAGCAAAACGCCGTAGGTGGCGCCGAGCAGGAGGCCGACCCGCAATTCCCGGAACACCTCTCTCCCAATGGACTTGCCGTCCACCCGGCCGGTGGCCAGGCCCCGGACCATGATCGAAAGGCTCTGGGTACCCACGTTGCCGCCCATGCCGTTCACGACCGGGATAAACGTGGCCAGAATGGCAAATACGGCGATCCGGCCGCTGAACCCCCCGCTGAAGGCCCCGATGATGTTCATGGCGATCAATCCGCCGATCCAGGAGGCAAAGAGCCAGGGCAGACGGGCCCGGGCGTTGCGCCAGACCGAGGAATAACTGATTTCCTCCCCGGAGGTGCCGGCCATTTTCAGCATGTCTTCGGTGGCCTCTTCCCGGAGGACGTCGATGACGTCGTCAACAGTAATGATCCCCACCAGGAGGTTGCTGTGGTCGACTACGGGAATGGCCAGCAGGTTATAGCGGGAGACCAGACGGGCCACCTCTTCCTGATCGGTGGTGACGTTCACTTTGACCACGTCCCGGGTCATTATCTTTTCCAGGGGCGTATAATCCGGGGCGGTGACGAGCTGCCGCAGCGACAGCACCCCCGAAAGACGGCCTTCCTCGTCCGTAACGTAGAGATAGAAGACCATCTCTTTTTCCGCCGCCTTGCGGACTTCCAGGATGGCGGACTGGGCGCTCAGGCTCTTGGGCAGGACCAGAAAGTCCGTGGTCATGATCCGGCCGGCCGTGCCTTCCGGGTAGGCCAGCAGTTCGGAAAATTCTTCCGTGTGCTCGGCGGAAAGCAGGTTCAGGATTTCCTGCCGGCGCTCTTCCGGCAGGTCGGCCAGGAGGTCGGCGGCATCGTCGTCGGCCATGACGGCCAGGATCTCCGCCAGGCGGTTGATCTCCAGTTCCTGGAGAAAGCCGCTGCGAAAACCGGGCTCCAACTCCGACAGGACGTTGGCGGCGATCTCTTTTTCGGGCAGGTTTTCGAAGACGCTGCGGGCCGAGCGTTCGTTGAGCAGCGTTAAAAGATGAGCGATATCGGCAGGGTGTGTTTTCTTGAGGACCTTGTTCAGGTGAACGTAGGCATTACGGCGCAGCAGCCGTTCGATGGTCTCCTGAAGCAGTTGATATCCCCGTTCGTTCATAGCCGTCCGACTTCCCCGGGGAGGGGAGGTTGAGGTCTAACCCCTTGAAATAATTAACAGGCAATGTATGCGAGTCTGGGTGGCTCGGGTCCATAGGGCATCTTTACGTGTCAAAAGCGATTTATTACAACAAATATGTCTGCCGGAGTCAAATGAAAAACGGTTTTATTCCGACACAAATCCTTTTAATTCGGTCGGCTGAAAAGAAAGAAAGCGAAAAATCTTTTCTTCCTGGGTCAGGGTAGCCTGCAGGAGGGCGGCGATGCGACGGCGATCGTCAGGTTTACGGCCGTAGCGTTCCTGTAAATATTCAAAGCGGGTCTGGAGGTCCACAATTTCCGTATGGAGGACCCGTTTGTCGGCATAATGGACGATTTCAATCTCGGTAATCCCGGGGTTCTCTGAAACACCGTCTCTCAAGGTAACGTGCTGGACCACGATTTCGGCCACTTCCGGATAACCCCGCCGCCGCAGGAAATCCGCTCCGATTTCGGTATGTTTTTCCGAGGTTTTCAGGCACTCCGTCTTGGCGATGTCGTGCAGCAGGGCGCCGGCCTCCAGGAGGGTGAGGTCCAATCCGGGGTTGGCGGGCAGCAGATGGGTCCCCAAGGTGAGGGACACCCGGGCCACCTGAAGGCTGTGTTCCCGGATGTTGGGCAGCATGCCCCGTTCCGCCATCAGGGCCAGGCACTGGGCCCGGGCAGGGACGGAGGGAAGATTGGTCGGGTTCACTTTGGCAAACATCAACATCCAACCTGGAACATCCAATATTCAATAGGCCAAAGATCGAATATCCAACACCATAATTCTACGTTCGATGTTGAATGTTGGATGTTCGTCTATTTGGTATTATACCTGCAACTCAGCCAAATCCTTGTACAACTCCAACGCCTGCGGATTGGCCAGGGCGTCCTTGTTGGTGACCGGCTTGCCGTGGACGACGTTCCGGACCGCCAGTTCCACCTTTTTCATGTTGATGGTGTAAGGGATGTCGGCCACGGGGATGATTTTGGCCGGTACATGGCGGGGTGAAGTGTTTTCCCGGATGGTCTTGTTGATTTTTTTGACCAGTGTTTCGTTTAAAACCATCCCCGGGGCCAGCTTGACAAACAGGATAATGCGCACGTCGTTGTCCCAGTCCTGGCCGATAACAATGCTATCGGCGATCTCTTCCAGGGTCTCCACCTGACGGTAGATATCGGCGGTGCCGATCCGCACCCCGCCCGGATTGAGGGTGGCGTCCGAACGCCCGTAAAAGATAACGCCGCCGTTTTCGGTGATTTCGATGAAATCCCCGTGGGTCCAGATATTGGGATAGACCCGAAAATAGGCGTTCAGGTATTTCTCGTTTTCGGGGTCCTTCCAGAAATACAAGGGCATGGAAGGGAACGGTGCCTCGCAGACCAGCTCTCCCTGCTCGCCCACGACCGGCTGCCCCTCGGCATTATAGGCCTTGACCTTCATGGCCAGGCCCCGGCACTGCAATTCCCCTTCGTAGACGGGCAGCAGGGGGTTGCCCAGGGCAAAGCAGCCGTTCAGGTCTGTTCCGCCGGCGATGGAGGACAGTTGCACGTCCTTCTTGATCTCCCGGTAGACGTAATGAAAGCTCTCGATGGGCAGCGGGGAACCGGTGGACAGGACGGCCCGCAACGGGGAGAGGTCATAGGTCTTGCCGGGAGCGATCCCCTCTTTTTCCAGGGCGGCCAGGTAGCGGGCACTGGTGCCGAAGATGGTGACTTTTTCATCCTGGGCCATCTGCCAGAGGACCCCCGGATCCGGATGGAAAGGCGAGCCGTCGAAGAGGACCAGGGTGGCTCCGGCGGCCAGGGAACTGGTCAGCCAGTTCCACATCATCCAGCCGCAGGTGGTGAAATAAAAAATGCTGTCCTCCCGTTTGAGATCGGTATGCAGGAGCAGTTCCTTCAGATGGTGAACCAGTATCCCGGCCGCGCCCTGCACCATGCACTTGGGCAGCCCGGTGGTTCCGGAAGAATACATGATGTACAGGGGATGGTCGGCGGGCATCTGGGCAAAATCGATTTCGCCGGCGGTGTTCGCGGAAACGAAATCCTGATAATGAACGGCGTTGGGC
>JALOOY010000338.1 GCA_025454185.1 Thermodesulfobacteriota bacterium | reverse complement strand
CTGAGCTACACCGCCGTTTTTATTTTTTTTCAAATTTCATGACGCCCAGATCATAACAATAGAGCAGACTCCGGGCATTCCCAACCAGCGGGAGGCCTCGGGACTGGACCACCCCGACGACCAGTTGTTTCTGCTTGTTATTCTTAAAGTCCTCCACGCTGTAATTGGCCAGGTAATCGTTGATGGTCATGGTCCGCCACGTTTCCTTGAAGGCGGTCCCATCCCAGGACAGGGCATGGACCACCCCGCTCGAGTAGGATTCAAAGCGGTCTATGACATTGAAAATGGAGTCTTTGTTCTTGTTGACGATCAGTTCCGGTTTTCCGGAAGTTATCCCGGCGGTTACCACCAGGCGGGCGGGCAGGTAGGTCCGCGCCTCCCGATCGCTCATGATGGTGGAGGTAAAGTGCCCGGCATTGGCATTGGTATCGGAGAGATCGACATAACTGACCGTACCCCCGTAAAATTGATTGCCCCGGTATTCCACCTTGCCCTGGGCCGACAGCACCACCAGGTGATTATTCTTGTCGAGATAGACGGTCTCGGGAGAACCGTCCCCGTTCAGATCGCGAATGACAAAATTAAAAACATTAAGCTCGTCCGGCAGGTCCAGTTCTTCCCCGGCGACATAGCGCCCCCCTTTCCAGGCCAGGACCTTTACTTTGGTGCCGAAGGGGTGGTTCCCTCTTCTCTCCTGCCCAAGCAATGCCGTTCCCCTCCCGGGGATCTGATGGACCCGCCAACTGTAAGGCACATTTTGGGCGATGGTTTTGACCCCCTGGCCCTCCCAACTCAGCACCAGCGAGCGGACGCCGTCCAGACGGAAGTTGCTGACGAAAATTTGGGGTCGACCGGTCCCGTTGATATCGGCCACATCCACGGAGATATAATTGTCGTTGCGCTTACCCTTGATCTCGGTCAACAGATTGAATTTTTCATCCTTGAAACGGTAGATATGGACCCCCTGACGGCTGATGATGACCGTTTCCAGGTCGCCGTCGCCATCGAGGTCTCCGAAAGCCAGGTCGACCAAGGCATAAGGCAGAATGGTGCTGCGCCAGATCCCGGTCAGATCAAAACCGCCGGCGTTCACGATGATCTGCGGCGAGAGAGGTCGCAGGGTGAAATCCTTCAAGGAAAGGCCCGGTTTCTCCCCGGCAGCGGAGGCGGCCGTCCCGCTCCCGGAGACGGGGCGCCCTGACGAAACGGCGCCAGCGGCGGAGGGCCGCTCGAAGACCTTGGTATTGATGTCCTCCAGCAAATCGTTGACCCGGGGGATAACTTCGTCCAGATTCTTGCTCTCGGTATAAAATTTTTCAGCCGGCTGGTTCCGGGTCACATCCTTGACCCGGACGTCCAGGCTGGCGCCCGCGCCGGCCATGGTCAGGCTGCCGAAAATCACCACATCGGCGCCGAGGTTTTTCCCGATTTCCAGGGACCGGCCCTCGTCGATCGGCCCGGGGGATTTGCTCAGGGCCTGGCGCACCGGGTCCTGGTCCAGCACGACCACCTTATCCTCCCAGGCCAGGCGGGAAGCCATGATGTCCAGCAGGCCGTTCCGCAGATAGGCCAGTTTTTCCTGGTCCTGCGCGTTGATCTGCAAAGGGATCAGGGCCACCCGGCGGGGAGCATCACCCCAGGCCCCGGTGCTGCAGACCCATAATACCATAAGCACCAGAACGAGCCCGGCGCGAATGAAGGGATTTTTCTTCAAAAAATTCATAGTTTTTAAAAATAACATAGCTTTCCTTCCCTGTCAAATATTTAAAATTAGAACCCGCTTTCCCTCTCTTGGTTAAAGGCAATCTTGGATCCCTTCCTTGACATTCCCTCCCGAAGACGATTAGAATAAAAACAGGGTTCCTTCCGGTGGCTACTAATTGTAGCCCTTGATAAAATCAGCCCGGCGGAGCCGGCAGGTCCCGGCCAAAGGGTTTTTCCCGCCTCGGCGGGACTTTTCGGATTCTATCCCGGTCCCGAGTGGTCAAATCTTTCCGGAAGCAGGGCCGACCGCAGTGCCGCCGGGCAACGTGCCGGAGGGGCCTGCTCCGTAATAAATTTAACTAGTTCCGGCCCGGTTTCGCGCCACGGAGTACCTTTGGAAAACCCTTTGGCCGTGATCCCGCGGTATCGCGGGACTCTCCGCGGCATAGCGGTTACCCACTCCAAAGAGAAAGCGTCAGAACTACTTTAGCCGGTTTTCGGGGGCCCCTAAGTCGCAACGCGAAAAAAGTCAGGAGATAATCGATGGCCCTGGATCAGACTTTAATCCGCCAGATGAGCGAGCGGGTTCAGGCAGAATTGGCCAAAAAAGAAATGGAAACGGTTCAATACTGGCTGGGCGAACTGGAACGGATACTGGAAAAGCGGCACCGGGACATAGCCAGTCTGCAACTGGACTTGACCGGCCTGCGTCAGAAATTTCAAAACCGTTTAAAAATGCTCAAGAGCGACCGGGGTTGAACGGCCATGTTTGAACTCACGATTACCAGCCAGTTTGCCGCCGCCCATCAACTCCGGAATTTCAAGCAAAAATGCGAACGCCTGCACGGCCACAACTGGCGGGTCGACGTCTGCATCCGTTCGCCCGAACTCGACACCATCGGTCTGGTCCGGGATTTCGGCGAGATCAAAGAAACGACCCGCCAGGTGCTTCAGGAACTAGACCACCGTTTCCTGAACGAGATTCCGCCTTTCGACGACCTAAACCCCTCCTCGGAATTGCTGGCCCGCTACCTTTTCAAACGGCTCTCCGAACGAATCGATGGGGGGCCCATCCGGGTGAGCCGGGTGTCGGTCTGGGAATCGGAGAATTCCTGCGCGTCCTATTGGGAAGGGGAACTCGAAAATCCGTAAGTCAGGAGATTATTGGAAACAGATGCACCGCAAAGACGCTAAGAACGCCAAGGGCAACGATAGGGCGTCCCGCCCGCTGAGGTGTAATTTAATCAAAGCGGGCATCCCCGGTTTGATGAACATTTTTTCTTTGCGTCCTCCGCGTCTTTGCGGTGAATTCTTTAAGAATACTCAGTTACCCGCCCCCTCCGGCCCAATCCGCTCCAGCCCGTTCATGTAGGGCCGCAGCGCCTCCGGTATGATCACGCTCCCGTCGGCCTGCTGGTAGTTCTCCAGCACGGCTACCAGCGTCCGTCCCACCGCCAGCCCGGACCCGTTCAGGGTGTGGACCAGCTCCGTTTTGGACTGCCCCGGCCGCTTGAAGCGGATATTGGCCCTCCGGGCCTGGAAATCCTCGAAATTGCTGCACGAGGAAATTTCCCGGTAGAGGTTCTGACCGGGCAGCCAGACCTCGATGTCGTAGGTCTTGGCCGAAGAAAATCCCATGTCCCCGGTGCAGAGCGTGACCACACGGTAGTGCAGTCCCAGCCTTTTCAGGACCTCTTCGGCGTTGGCCAATAATTTTTCCAGTTCACCATAGGAATCTTCCGGAAAGGCGAACTTGACCAGTTCCACTTTATTGAACTGGTGCTGGCGAATCAGTCCCCGGGTATCCTTGCCGTAGGAACCGGCCTCGGAGCGGAAGCAGGGGGTGTAGGCAGTGTAGCGCAGCGGCAGCTGGGACTCG
>JALOOY010000337.1 GCA_025454185.1 Thermodesulfobacteriota bacterium | reverse complement strand
AGGCCATCGTAGGACCGGCCTACGTCTCGGACGATCCGGTGATCTGCGAGGGCTATCGCAGCGGACCCGGAGGCTACGAGAACGGACTGGGCTATGAACGGGTGATGACCCGGGTCCCGGGCTGTGTGATCATGCCCCGGACGACGGAAGAGGTCTCGCGGATCGTCAAGGTCTGCTACCGCAACGACATCCCCTACGTCCCCTACAGCACGGGGTTTTACGGACCCCGTTCCCACCCCCACGTAGAGGACGCCCTGCTGATCGATCTGAAGCGGATGAACGATTTCATCCTCGATGAAAAGCACTTCTATGTGGAAGTGGGCCCGGGCATGATCTATTCCCCCATCCAGGAAGAGGCCATGAAGCACGGGGCCTATGTGGTCATCGGCGGCGGCGGGGCCCAGGCCTCGGCCATCGCCAATCTGATCGGCGACGGCTGGTCGCCCCTGAGCCACCGCATCGGACTGCCCCACCGGCGCATCCTGGGCACGGAGATGGTCATGCCCGACGGGGAGATCCTCCGCATGGGTTCCCTGGCCACCGGCGACGATCCCTTCTGGGGAGAGAGCCCGGGGCCGGATCTGCGGGGCCTGCTGCGGGGCTACACCGGGCTGCGCGGCTGTCTGGGCATCGTGACCCGCATGGCCATCAAGACCCTGCCCTTTCAGCCGGAACGCCTGGAGCCGACGGGCATCTCGCCCAACACAGCCCTGGCCCTGCCGGAAAAACGGATCAAGTGGATCAATTTCACCGTGCCTTCCAAGGAGGCTCAGGTTAGGGCCATGCGGGAGATCGGCCACGCCGAGATCGCCGGGGCCGTCACCAAGGTGCCCCTGTTCTGGCGGGCCATCGCCAAGGCCGAGTCCAAAGAAGAGTTCTGGGATATCTGGAGCAAGGAAAACGAAGAGACCGTGGCCAACTTCTTCATCGTCCGGGTCCTGCTCATCGGTTTTACCTCGGAAGAACAGATGGAATACGACGAGCGGGTCCTGATGGATATCATGACTCCGTTGGGCGGGGTGGCCCGCCGGACCAAGCCTTCGGACGAGTCCTGGATCAAGAACGCCGATTCGGCCGGCATGTGGCTCATGTGCGGCGGCTACGTCTCGGTGGACTACGTTATCGAAACCCTGACCCAGTCCCCGGTCCACGGTCCGTCCTACGCGGAACTGAAAAAGAAATACACGCCGCCGCTTATGCCCGACTACGGCGATCCCGGCTGGTTCCAGAGCTTCGAACTGGGGCACCAGGGCTATTCGGAATTCCTGGTCTACTGGGATCAGGACGACGACACGGACAAGGTGGATCAGTTCTACGTGGACACCTCCAAGATGAACATCAAGAACCGCTACTACACGTCGCTGCTCGGTCCCCATCAGCCTCTGTATCTGACCGGGCCGAAGTACGGACCCAATTACCACGAATTCATGCTGAAGATCAAAAACGAGTTCGACCCCAAGTGGAAATCCCATCCGCCGGTGCCTTTGGCCCACGACGTCTTCGTGGCCCGGGCGCCCTGGATGCAGGAGATGAAGGACTGGGTATCCCCGGACGATCTGCCGAAATAACCGGCCGCGGCGAAACCACCGGCAGGCAGCCATCCTCCGGATTGGACCAAGGCTCCACCAGGGGGAATGAAAATTCCCCCTGGCCCCCGACGTATCCCGCCCGGCCCATCCGCCGGCGGGATGCGCTGCTCTCGGACTGCGGAGGGGCGGTCAGCGATGTCGGCCGCCCCTACTGCCAGAAAATTATATGAGGTGCACCCATGCAGGATGACTCGATTTATTCTACGGAAGAACATCAGATTTTCAGGGAAACCTTTCGGAAATTCGTGGCCAAGGAGATCACCCCCCATGTCCCCGAGTGGGAAGAGGCCCAGGCCGTGCCGCGGAGCATCTGGCGCCGCATGGGTGAAGAGGGTTTCCTGTGCCCCTGGCTGCCGGAGGAATACGGCGGCCTGGGGTTGGGTTTCGAATATTCGGTGATCATCAACGAGGAGCTGATCCGCGGCAATGCCTTCGGCGTGGAAGTCCCGCTCCACAGCGACGTGGCCACGCCCTACGTCTTTTCCTTTGCCCGGCCGGAGATCAAGGCCCGCTGGCTGCCCGGCTGTACTACGGGGGAAGTGGTCATGGCCATCGGCCTGACCGAACCCAACGCCGGCTCCGACCTGGCCGCCATCCGCACCCGGGCGGTGCGGGACGGGGATTCTTACGTTATCAACGGCCAGAAGACCTTTATCACCAATGGCTATTTCGCGGATCTGATCGTGGTGGCGGCCAAGACCGATCCCGGGGCCGGGCACCGGGGCATCAGCCTGATCCTGGTGGACAAGGACGCCCCCGGGTTTCACCGCGGCCGGAAGCTGAACAAGATGGGCTACCACATGCAGGACACGGCGGAGTTGTTCTTCGAGGACTGCCGGGTACCGGTGGCTAACCTGCTGGGCGAGGAGGGCCAGGGCTTCAAGTACATGATGGCCAAGCTCCAGCAGGAGCGCCTGGAGGTCTCCATCAAATGCCAGACCCTGGCCGAAGAGGCCCTGAAGGAGGCGCTCCAGTATGCCAAGGTGCGTGAAGCCTTCGGCAAGCCCATCGGCAATTTTCAATACAACGCCTTTCGTCTGGCCGACATGGCCACCGAGGTCCAGTTGGGCCGGACCTTTCTGGACAACCTGATCCGGGATCATCTCCAGGGCAAAAATATCGTGCAGAAGATATCCATGGCCAAATACTGGCTGGGAGAAATGGTCAATCGCATCGCCTACCAGGCGGTCCAGATCCACGGGGGCTACGGCTACATGGAGGAATACCGGGTCTGTAAGCTCTACCGGGACGTGCGCTGCCTGTCCATTTTTGCCGGCACGAGCGAGATCATGAAGCTGATCATCAGCCGCGGCCTGGGGCTCTCGGCGTAGACGGGGCCTGGCGGAAGGAACCAGGAAAGGCTTTTTCACCGCAAAGACACAACGTTGTTGTTTTTCGTAGGGAGGGGGTTTACCCCCCTCCGCCCCTATCCAACCCGAGGACCTGTGGTGCGGGAGGGGATTAACCCCTCCCCTACATCGTGAACGAACTTCGATATTCGGCAAATATCCGACATTCTCTTCTTTCTTGCATTTCATTCGATGTCGGATGTTGAATGTTCGATGTTCAATTCATTTCCGTATTTAAGGAGTGTTCTTCATGGGCGTGGGCGCCGTACTCCGACGAAGCGCGGTTAAATTTCCAGAAAAAACGGCCCTGATTTTTGAAGGCCGGCGGACCACCTACGGCGAACTGAATCGCCGGGTCAACCGGACCGCGCACGGCCTGCTGCGGCTGGGTTTGCGGAAAGGCGACCGGGCCGCCGTACTGCTGCACAACGGACCGGAGTTCATCGAGCTTTACTTTGCCTGTGCCAAATCCGGGGTTATTTTTGTGCCGGTGAACAATCTGTTGAAGGCCCGGGAACTGGCGCAGATTTTCACGTATATTAAACCCCGGGCCCTGGTCTTTGACCAGGATTTCGCTGCAACGATCGGGGGCATTCTTCCCGAGCTGCCCTTTCTGGAGTTTCCGGTGAGCCTCCAGGAAAGCCCGGG
>JALOOY010000336.1 GCA_025454185.1 Thermodesulfobacteriota bacterium | reverse complement strand
TACGGTTCGGCCTACTCCATCGCCTTTGCCGTGATCATGAACAAGCAGAAATGGAACGCCCTGCCGAAGGAAACCCAGGCCGTCATCCAGAAAATCAATCAGGAATGGATCGAAAAGTCCGGCAAGGCCTGGGACGAATTTGACAAAGCTGGAACCGAGGCCACCAAGGCCAAGGGCAACCAGATCATTCCCCTGTCCAAGGCGGAGGATGAACGGTGGGCCAAGCTGGTCCAGCCCATCCTCAACGAATACGTGCAGAGCATGAAGGCCAAAGGGCTTCCGGGCGACGAGGCCCTGAAGTTCTGCCAGGAGTGGCTGAAGAAGAATCCCTAAGCCAAAAATTCTTTGAAATTTTTGGCTGAAATAGAAAACCAAAGTTAATAACCGAATCCTCCCCCTCCCTCGATCCCGCCGTCCGGCGGGACAGGCTCCGGGGGCGGGGGGGGGAAGCCCGGGGGTCCCAAAGGAACCGCCCCACCTCTTACAAGTACATTCCGCTTTCTCAACCCTGCACTTTCGGAGGACCGATGAAACCCTGTGAAACATGCCGCCTGCGCGCCCGCTACGACGCCAAACCCAGATCCCTGCTGGGCAGATTTTGGAAGTGGCACACCCGCTGGTGTCCGGGCTGGAAATCATACCTGAAGTCCCTGCCGCCGGACAAGCGGGAGGAGATGACATCCCGCTATCGTTGATTTGCCTTTCCTTCGGGAGTTGATTTCGAAGTGAGAAAACCTATGGAAGAAAATCCGAAAAAGCTGGGAAAAACCCTTCAGGCTATCCGCCGGAGCCAAGCCAGAATGGCCTTGGAAGAAATGCAGCAACAGTCGCTGGAACGGGGATTGGACCGTCTCACAAATACGGATATTGGGGTGGAAATCGAGGCTGCCCGCCAGGGCCGAAAACGGTGATCCTTTACGATGAATAATCCACCCAAGGCGCCACCGCCTTGGGTTTCCATTTTTGGCCGTAAACCCAATTGTCGAGGTGAGGGAGAAGCCTCTGGGCCAGGTATGATCGGGGGAGCAGCCATTTCACGATCCGGTGGACGGTTCGATTGGGCCGCGAGAAGGGGCAGATGCCCATGCAGACCGAACAGTCGGTGCCTATCTTGCCCCAGTAATCGAAGCAGGTTTCCTCGTTCAGCTTCCAGCGCTCCAGGCCGTTTTGAACGGTCATCCCTCTCAGGGGGATGGAGTGGGACGGGCAGGCGGTGGCGCATTTTTTACAAAAACGGCAGAAGGCCTCGATGCCTTTATCGATGGGGTTATCCGTCGCCAGAGGCATATCGGTAGTCACGGCGAACAGACGGACCCGCGGACCCAGTTGATCGGCCACCAGGTAGCCGTGCCGCCCCAGTTCCCCCAACCCGGCTTCGATGGCCAGCGGCACCAGGAGCAGATCATAATGGCGGTTATGCTGGGCCACGGCCCGATAGCCCAGACCGCCGAACCACTGGGCCAGGATGGTGGTGACATAAGCGCCCAGGGCATAGTTGGCCGAACTCTCCACCAGGGCCGGCGTGTGCGGGCCGGCGCCCACGTTTTCCAGGTCCATTTCCGTAGCGATGACCACCGCAAAGGGTAGAGGTTCCTCGATTTCTTTTCCCCAGTCCTCCCAGTTCCCGTAAAAGATCTCCCCCCGGTGGGAATAGGCCCAGAGCGGGTTTACCCGGCAGATGCCGACCAGGGCGGCACCCAGGTGGCTGGCGAAACCCTTGACGATTTGGGCGGCCTTTTCCGGGGGAAGGGCTACCGGGGGTTTGGCCGGATCGGGCGTCACCCGGGCCTGGGAGGCCAGGAAAGCCGGCAGGGCGAAGGAAGACAGGATCATGGACACGTTGGGAGGATGACCGCCGTCGATGGCGCCCGGACGACCGATGGGTCCGCCCCGTTCCCGCCGCCGGGCGTCATAGGCTTCTTTCTCCGGATGCCCTTCATAGTATTGCCGGTATGGTTCGGACCCCGGCGGCAGGGAGCGGTTGCGGGCAAAGACGATATCGCGTTCGTCGAATCGGCTCACTGGTCCGACCGCGCATCCCGATGCCCCTTTTAAGGCCCGGGGATTGGCCACTGAAGGAACAAGAAAAAGCAGGAGTATAAAAAGCGCCACTCCGAAAAAGACAGCCGCGACCGGACGAACGGACGGAACTGCCAGGATAAACCCGCCCAAGATCAAATGGAACAGAACACCGGCCAGCCCCACCTTGGGCGCCCGCGGCTCTTTTTCCCGCAGGCTTTCATAGGTGAACAGGACCGCCCCGCTTAGGAATAATAGATTTACTGAGAACAGGATTAAGGTCAACATTTATTCTTAAGTCTCCTGGTTAACATCATGCTCCGGCGCGAGTACCTGCGAAGCATGAAAATAGGCCAAGCCCTGTGGAACAGGCGCCCTCGCCTGTTCGTTTAGGCCCAGCCGAGGGCGGCTGTGCTACACCGCGAAATCAATAATTCAGAGTTCCTTATTCGCTTTTATTTTGGTGTTAGGTCCAGTCGCAGCTTGTATTCCCCGGTCCCCGGCTCATATTTTATTTCAAAACCCAGCGCCCGTCCCAATTCCAGCATCTGCGTATTCTCCGCCAGGACGATCCCCCAGACGGCCTGCAGGTCCTTGTCGCGGGCGATTTTCAGGCAACCCTGCAGCAGGGCCGCGCCCACTCCCTGTCCCTGCCAGGGATCGCCCACCAGCACGGCGAATTCCGCCTGGGTCCCGTCGGGATCGCCCACCAGTCGTGAGACCCCCAGCATCCGTTCTTCCGCCCCGCTTTGGTCGATGGCCACCAGGGCCACATCCCGGTCGTAATCGATTTGGGTAAAACGGGCCAGCAGGTCGGCCGGGATCTCCTTAAGGGGTCGGAAGAACCGGTAGTAGATGCTCCGGGGCGACAAGACCCGGAATAGATCGACCAGCAGCGGGGCGTCTTCGGGTTTGATGGGCCGAATCCTGAGGGGCACTCCTCCCCGGCTGACCAGGGTCTTTTCGTATTCGTTGGGATAAGGGCTGATCACCAGGTGTTGCGGCGAGGGTCGATCGGCGGGCCGGAGCAGGACCCGGCAATCCACGGCGCAGGCCCCGTCCTGATCGAGGATCAGCGGATTGATATCGAGTTCGGTGATTTCCGGAAAATCCGTCACCAGTTGGGACAGCCGGATCAGGATTTCCTCCAGGAGCAGCAGGTCGGCGGGCGGACGGTTGCGGTAGCCATTCAGCAGCTTGTAGACGCGGGTGCTCTCGATCAGACGGCGGGCCAGCAGCCGGTTCAGGGGCGGCAGGGCCACGGCATGATCCTGGAGAACCTCGGTCATGATCCCGCCCAGGCCGAAAAGGATGACCGGTCCGAAATCCGGGTCCAGCTTACTGCCCAGGATCAACTCGTAATCCGGACGCCGCACCAGGGGTTGGACGGTCACCCCCTCCAACCGGGCACTCGGATTATAGGTTCGGGCCCGGGCCATGATCTGTTCGAAGGCCTGGCGGACATCCTCAGCGTGCTGCAGGTTGAGTTCCACCCCGTGGGCGTCGGTTTTATGGAGGATATCAGGGGACAGAATTTTCAGGACCACCGGATAACCCATTTCCTCGGC
>JALOOY010000335.1 GCA_025454185.1 Thermodesulfobacteriota bacterium | reverse complement strand
GAGGGGATCCCCGAAGACCTGAAAAAAATCTACGTCACCGCCCACGACATCGACCCCCAATGGCATATTCGGATCCAGGCGGCCTTTCAGCGGCATACCGACAACGCCGTTTCAAAAACCATCAACTTTCCCGAGGAGGCCACGCCCGAGGACGTCAAGACGGCGTACCTGCTCGCCTACAGTGAGGGGTGCAAAGGCGTTACCATCTACCGGTACGGCAGTCGGGAGGTTCAGGTCCTGAACCTGAATAAGGACCGGGCGCCGGAGGGACCCAAAATCAACCCCCGGCCGCGCCCCGAGCGGACCACCGGGGTGACCGAGCGCATCACCACCGGCTGCGGTAAGCTCTATGTGACCATCAACGAAGACGAGCGGGGGTATTGCGAGGTCTTCGCTCAGATGGGCAAGACCGGCGGCTGCGCCTCCTCCCAGATCGAGGCCACCGGCCGCCTCATCTCCCTGGCCCTGCGCTCCGGCATTGCCATGGAATCCATCATCCGGCAGCTTTCCGGGATCCGCTGCCCCCTGCCGGCCTGGGTGAACGGCCACCAGGTCCTCTCCTGCCCCGACGCCATCAGCAAGGTCATCAGCAGCTACACCCACATCGAGACCAGCGACGCCGCCTCGGGCATGGGCTCCTGCCCGGATTGCGGCGGCCAGATCGTCCATGAAAACGGCTGCCTGAACTGCCACTCCTGCGGGTTTTCGCGGTGCAGTTAGCGGGGAAAGGCTCTCGGGATCAGGCGGATTGGTCGGGACCGACCGATCCGTCTACGCTCAGTGATCCATTTCGTAATTATAACCGCGTATTCTGGTCATCCTGGCGCAGGCCATCCCGCCGGCGGCGGGATAGGGAGCACGAGTCCATTCCCTCCTGGATGCCGGTTTTCACCGGCATGACGAGGTGCTGCTGGGCTTAATCCATAGTGGGCAAGTCCTTCATTTTTATACGTTGCCCAAATTATGGAATCCAGTAATCAGTATTACACCCAGTTGACCAGGGTTTTCAATTGCTGCCAGGCGGCTTTGAAGATCAGGGGCAGGCTGACGCCGAAACGGTAGGTAGTGAAGGAGTAGTCGTATCCGGTGCTGCCGTCCTGGGTCACCACGCGGAAGTGATAGGTGGTCCCGGGGGTCAAACCGCCGATCACGGCCGATACCGGCACCTCGGCGGAACCACTGCCGATAGGGAGCGCCTGCGTCGTATTCCCGTAACCCGTCCCCGTTCCCCATTGAAAATAGACTGTAGTCGAATTCCCACCGGGATTGACGAGGCCGTTGATCCGGGCCGAGGTGCGGCTGACCTGGTCGGCGAGTTTGGTTTTGGCCTTGATGAAAGTGCCGGCCCGGGAAAAAGAATGACAGTTCAGGCAATCCAGACTTTCGCTCACGACATGCTTATTGTGCAGTTGCGTAAAACCGGGAGAGGTCTCCGGATCGTGGCATTGGGAACAACTGACCGAGGATGTATAACCCATTGCCGGCAAGTTCATCTGTGTTGTTGTTCCATGGCACTGGTTGCAGGTCAAAGCCTGGGCCTTGGGCGGTATCTCGTGATTGAGCAACTGGTAAGTGTCCGTGAGGACCTTGACGTAAGGTTCGGCTTCACTGTAATTCATGTTTTTCAACCCGGACTTGATTGCCGCATCCCAGTCGCCGGTGGCAAAAAAGATGCTGGTGTTGAGGGCGATCAGCCGGTTGAGGTTGGTAGCTAAAGGATAGTAAGCCGTTTTATATTTGAAGGGATAGAGTTTGCTGGCCGGATCGTTGATGCCGCCGATGGGCCTGGAGGTGGGGTAGTTATTTGTTGCCGGGTCCACCCAGGCGGCCTCTCCCAGGTAATAATTATAACTCAAGCGGTTCCAGAAGCGGTATTCGGGTTTCAGGTCTCCTGCCGTGGTGATGAGCGGTTCGTAGCGGTTCAGAGTCGCACTCCACTCGGGCAACCACCAGTCGCGATCGACCTCGGTCATCTCCGTGGCAGCCGTATCCGCGGCGTTCCGGGCATAGGTGGGGATATGGCAGGTCTGGCAGGCCACCTTGGCCACGTGGCGGTTGACGGCCTGGGCCTGCTCCGCTGTGAACTGAGCGGAGGGCAGATGACCGTTAGGACCGGTTTTACCCGGGTGGCAGGTGCCGGTGGAACAGCTCATCGGCACATTCAGGTCGGTCTGCCGCAGGTCCGACCCCCGGCCGGCGATCCGGTGCTGGGAAGTGGTGTGGCAGGACTGGCATTTCAAGTTGCCGGTTTGAGTGCTGGCCATGTGGACGTCAAAATTTCGGTCTGTTGTAGTGGCATGGGCCAGGGCAATATCGCCTCGCTTGAAGTTGTCGCCACCGCCGCCTTTGGCATGACATTGGAGGCAGTTGACTCGCTCCGGGAGATGGACGTTTTGTACGATCTGGTTTATATCAATGGCCGGGTCCGGCACAAAAACGCCGTTTTGTTTGACCCGCTTATAATCCCTTTGGTGGCACAGCAGACAGTCGATATTCTGAAGCTGGGAGGTGGTCACCGCCGCGCTTGGCTGGGCGCCCAGGCCGACGTGGCAGGAACTGCAGCCGGCCCAGTTCCCGGTGATATTTCCGCAATAGCTGTTCACGGCAATGAAAAGTTTGCCCTGCTGTAGGGGACCGTTCACGCCCTCGGTTACTTCCCCCAGCCACCGATAATGGCCGGAGGCCTGGACCTCCCGGGCCTTGTCTTCATGGCATTCCAGACAGGTGGCCGCACCCTTCCAGGTCAACCCGGCATGATGGTTGGTGGTCTGCGCCGCCCCGCGCTGCAGAAGCAGGGCCGTACTGGCTAAGGAAAGGATCAGGATAGTAAAGAGGAAATATTTGATCTTCATAAAATGTGTCTCCGGTTGCCGACCAATTGAAAGAGTGATTTGATTATTGAATAAGCAAGGTTCGAGCCAAAGAGTAATTCTATAATATATTGAAATTAAATACGATATTAAACAATAAGGCTTTCTGTTTACTTAACATGGTTAACATTTTTTTGCATAAATTAACGGATGTTAACGTCCTCGCCCAGGCCTTGCCCGATGAAAAGGGGGCGTTGGTATCCCTTTAACCTTTTATTTTATTCGGGATTCTAAATTGTGGGAGGAAGGGCGTTTTAATTCGAGAGTGAACGTGTTATTATCACTAAAGACAATCCGTTGTTTCAAAGGAGGTCGAACATGAAAACATTAAAAATCGGTCTGGTTTTTTTGGGGACGATTATTATGATTTTTTGCTCATTTGCCGCCCCATCAAGGGCGGAAGTGAATGTCAATATCGGAATCGGCATCCCGCTGCCTCCGCCGCTAGTGATCCCGTTGCCTCCGCCCATTCTCCCGATCCCCAGGACCAGCGTATATTTCGCGCCGACCGTCGATGTGGACATCCTGTTTTTCGGCGGGTATTGGTATCGTCCCTACCAGGATCACTGGTTTCGAGCCCGTTCCTATAACGGACCGTGGATTTTCGTGGAACCACATCGAATCCCCCGGGCTGTCATAGCCCTGCCCCCTGACTATCGGCATGTTCCCCCGGGGCATCGCCATATTCCCTACGGCCAGTTCAAGAAGAACTGGCAGTACTGGGACC
>JALOOY010000334.1 GCA_025454185.1 Thermodesulfobacteriota bacterium | reverse complement strand
CCCTTTTTGTGCGGCGCATGTTCGGCGAGGACACGCCGTTGCGTTTCCGGCCCAGTTATTTTCCCTTCACCGAACCCAGCGCCGAAGTAGACATCGGTTGCGTCCTCTGCCATGGTGGCGGCTGCCGTCTCTGCTCCCGCACCGGCTGGCTCGAGATCCTCGGTTCCGGCATGGTCGATCCCGAAGTGTACCGATTCGTCAACTACGATCCGGAGCGGGTCACCGGTTTTGCCTTCGGACTCGGCATCGAACGGGTCGCCATGCTCAAGTACGGCATCGACGATATCCGGATGTTTTACGAAAACGATCAGCGCTTTTTGAATCAATTTTAAAGACCCAATGCAAATTTCAAAATACAAAATAAATATGACCAACCGCTACGCCCTCGCGCCGTGCGCCTAACGTCAAAATCATGAAGGTTACCCACAACTGGCTCAAGGAATACGTGGACCTGGAAGGCCTCTCCGCCGAGGAAATCGCCGAAGGCTTGACCATGGCCGGGCTGGAGGTGGAGGCCCTGGAACACCTGGGACAGGAGCTGGCTGGCATCGTGATCGGCCGGGTTCTGGAAGTAGCCAAACACCCGGAGGCCGACAAGCTCTCCCTTTGCCGGGTGGACGCCGGTCAGGGGCCGGTGAACATTGTCTGCGGTGCACCCAATGTCCGGGAAGGAATGCTGGTTCCGGTGGCCCTGCCCGGCGCGACCCTTCCCGGGGGCCAGACCATCCAGGCAGCCCGGATTCGCGGGGCGACCTCGTACGGCATGCTCTGCTCGGAGCGGGAACTGGGGTTGTCGGACGACCATGCGGGCATCATGGTCCTCGACGCGGACCGCCTGCCGGGGACGCCGCTGCCCCAGGCCCTCGGCCTGGAAGACACCCTGCTGGAGGTCAATATCACCCCCAACCGGGGCGACTGTCTCAGCCATTGGGGCATTGCCCGGGAATTGGCGGCCGTTTTTGACCGCGAGCTGCGGATCCCCCGCTGGGCAGGAGACCCCGCCGGCCGGGAAATTCAGGAGCAGACTTCGGTTACCATCGTCGAGCCGGAGCATTGTCCCCGTTATGCGGCCCGGCTGCTTCTGGGCGTGACCGTCGCCCCCTCGCCGCGTTGGCTCCGGCAGCGCTTGGAAGCGGTGGGGGTTCGCAGCATCAACAACATCGTGGACGTGACCAATTTCGTGTTGATGGAAACCGGCCAGCCCCTGCACGCCTTCGATTTCGACCTGTTGCGAGGTCGGCGCATCGTCGTGCGTCCGGCCGCCGCGGGGGAGCCCTTTACCACCCTGGACGGAGTCGCCCGGGTCCTGGGCGGCAACATGCTGGTTATTGCCGATGCCGAGCGGGCCGTGGCCCTGGCCGGGATCATGGGAGGGCTGGAATCCGAAATTCGCCCCGGAACCAATAACGTCTTCCTGGAAAGCGCGATCTTCAATCCTTTGACCATCCGCCGGGCGGCTAAAAAGTTGGGCCTGTCCACCGAGGCCTCCGTCCGTTTCGAGCGGGGAGTGGACCCGGAAGGGGTGCTGGCCGCCGCCGACCGGGCCGTGCGGTTGATGCAGGAACTGGGTGGGGGCTCGATCGTTCCCGGCCAGATCGATGAATATCCGTCGCCGCGGAACCGGGAATCCATTGAAATCGACGTGGCCAAAGCCGGCCGCTTCCTCGGGTTGCCCCTGACGATGGAACAGGCTCTTGATATGGGCCGCCGTCTCGGCCTGCCCATGGAACCACGGGAGGGGGACCGGATCGAAGTCCGACCGCCGTCCTTCCGCCCGGACCTTGCCCGCCCGGTCGACCTGATGGAAGAACTGGCCCGCATCGTCGGCTACGACCAGATCCCCAGCACCTTTCCCCAGAGCACCGCCACCGGCGGCCGGGAGCCCGAGGGCTACCTGCTGCGTCGTCGCCTGGAAGAGTTGCTCCCCGGCCTGGGCTTCGACCAGGTCATCACCTACAGCTTTATTGCCGAAAAATGGGCTGCTGCCTTCAGCCGCCGTTCGGAGGGAGCGCTGGAAACCGATCCTTTCATCCGCATCAGCAACCCCCTGTCGGAAGACCAGGCCGTCATGCGCCCCTCGCTGCTTCCGGGGCTGATCCTGGCCATGACCCGTAATCTTTCCCAACGCAATCGCGACCTGCGGTTTTTCGAATTGGGCAAGGTCTTCTATCCGACCCCGGGGGGAGACCGTCAACCGGAGGAGCGGGATCACCTGGCCCTGCTCTGGACCGGTCGGCGCTATCCGGAATCCTTCCATCGTAAAGAGGAGGAGGTTGATTTTTTTGACCTCAAGGGTGTGGTGGAAAATATCATGGAGGCCCTGCGTGTTCCTGATTTTTCGCTGGCCCCCGGCCAGGCCCCCCATTATTTTCAGGAGGAAGGGTACGTGCGGCTGCTGGCCGGCGCGGAACTGCTGGGGGGGCTGGGCGAAATCGCTGCTGCCGTCCGGACCCTGTTCGATTGCCGGGAACACGCCTACGTACTCGAATTGGATCTGGAACGGCTCCGCCCGCATCAGGAAGAGACGGCCACTTTCCAGGCCTGGCCCCGTTACCCGGAAGCAGCCCGGGATATCTCTCTGATTTTGGATGAAGCGGTAACTTGGCAGGCCCTGCGGGAGGAGATCCGGACCATGCAGGAACCCCTGATTGAGAAGATCGCCCTATTCGACCTCTATCGGGGAAAACCAATTCCGCCGGGGAAGAAGAACCTGGGGATTCGCGTCCACTATCGTTCCTCCGAACAGACTCTGACCGAAGAGCGCATCGCCGCTCTCCACAAGAAAGTGGCCGAACGGATTATCGGGAAATTCAAGGCTACGCTGCCGGGGACTATGTAAGACCGTTTTTTAGGTTATTTTGATTTTTTCGTTTCTTTCGTTGGCCAGGTGGGCCGTGGTTGCCCCCGGCCGGCCCACCAACCGGTAAGCCCCAAGGAAGCGCTGCAGATGAAAAAGCAAGCGAACCAAATAAACCATAGCAACGAAACAAACGAAATCCCCGACAAACAGTATTTCAAGATCGGGGAGGTGAGCGCACTCACCGGCTTGGAGCCCTACGTCCTGCGTTATTGGGAAACGGAATTCAAGAGCATCCGTCCGGTGCGCATGGGATCGAACCAGCGCCTCTACCGCCGCCGGGACGTGGAGATCATCCTGGAAATCAAGCACCTCCTGTACGACGAAGGCTTTACCATCGCCGGGGCCAAAAAGAAGGTCATCCATCACAACCATCACAAGGCGGAAAAGGAACGGCCTGCCGAGCCGGCGCCGCTCATCGCCGGCCTTCCCGAGACGTCCGCCGCCCAGAAAGCCGGCCCTTTGCGTGATCTGCTGAAAACGGTTCAACACGATCTGCGGGAATTGCAGCAACTCCTTTCACGGTGATAGGTTTTTTTATTGCTGACAATTGGCCGCTTGTTAATGTAGGGGAGGGTTTTACTCCCTCCCGCGGATCCCCGAGTTGGCCAGGGACGGAGGGGGGAGAGGTTTCGGTCATTTGAATTTGTTTCGAATTTCGGATTTAATCCTAAGTTAAACCTTCCCGGATGTAATGTCTTCACCCCCCTCCGCAGCCCCGGAACCCCCCCCGCGGTTAGTA
>JALOOY010000333.1 GCA_025454185.1 Thermodesulfobacteriota bacterium | reverse complement strand
CAAAAAAATCATTGGCCTGGAAGGCTACGGCATCAAGGTCACCGAACGGGTCCCCATCGAGATGACCCCCAAAAAAGAGAATTTGCAGTACCTGAAGACCAAATGCGAAAAGATGGGGCACCTGTTGAATTTGCCGATTTAAGGACGAGCCGCTTAAAAAGACGAACATCGAACAACGAACGTCCAACATCGAATTAAAAACGAGAGTACGGGTGTGCTCGAGAAACCGCCAATCGAAAATAAGAAGTAAAAAGAATAATAAGCAATTGTCAATCGTTGATAATTATTAACGAAATACAGTGCGGAGGAAAACATGGCCAAGGTATACGAAGGCAAGCTGCAGGCGGAGGGCATGAAATTCGCCCTGGTGGTGAGCCGTTTCAATGATTTCATCAGCGAACACCTGCTGGGCGGGGCCCTGGACGCCCTGATCCGCAACGGGGCCCGGGAGGAGGACCTGGCTGTCTACAAGGTCCCGGGCGCCTTTGAAATTCCGCTGGTGGCCAAAAAAATAGCCCTGCAGGGTAGGGTGGACGCCATCGTCTGTCTGGGGGCCGTGATCCGGGGCGCCACGCCCCATTTCGAATATGTCAGCGCCGAGGTTTCCAAGGGTATCGCCGGTGCTTCTCTGGAGACCGGGGTCCCCATAGCCTTCGGGGTGATTACGGCCGAAAACCTGGAACAGGCCATCGAACGGGCGGGTTCCAAGGCCGGTAACAAGGGCTGGGATGCGGCCCTGGCCGCCGTCGAGATGGTGGACCTGGTCCGGCAGATCCCGGCTTGAAGCCCCGGCCGGGAAGAGACGGTCTCCTAGAAAATGGCCAGTCGCCGGCAATCCCGGATCCTGGCGGTTCAGGCCCTTTATCAGCTTGACCTGAACCCCGGTGACCTGGAGAAATCCCTGATCGACTTCCAGGAAAGCTTTCCGGCGGCGGAGGATAATTACCCCTTCTTCCGGCGTCTGGTGGAGGGGGTCTGGGGCCGGAAGCAGGAACTGGATCGTCTGCTCCGGCGCCACTCGGAAAACTGGCGGCTGGACCGCATGTCTCCGGTGGACCGCAACATCCTCCGGGTGGCCGCCTTTGAAATGGTTTACTGCAGCGACGTTCCCCCCAAGGCCGCTCTCAACGAGGCCATCGACCTGGGGAAACGGTTCGGCAGCGAGGAATCCGGGGCCTTTATCAACGGCATCCTGGACAGCTTGTTCATCGAAATGAAGCGGAAACACCATGATCGAGAAATACCATCCGGAAACGATTGAAAGCCAATGGCAGGCCCGCTGGGCGCAGGAAAAACCCTATCGGGCCGTGGAGGATCCCGGCCGGGAGAAGTACTACCTCCTGGAGATGTTCCCCTATCCCTCGGGCCGGATCCACATGGGCCATGTGCGGAATTACTCCATCGGCGATGTGGTGGCCCGTTACAAACGGATGCGCGGGCTGAACGTCATCCATCCCATGGGCTGGGACGCCTTCGGCATGCCGGCGGAAAATGCGGCCCTGGCCCACGGCACCCATCCGGCCCGCTGGACCTACGACAACATCGATTACATGCGCACCCAGTTGCAGCGGCTCGGTTTCAGCTATGACTGGGACCGGGAGCTGGCCACCTGCGACCCCTCCTATTACCGCTGGGAGCAGCTCTTCTTTTTGAAGATGTGGGAACAGGGCCTGGCGTACCGCAAAAAGTCCCAGGTCAACTGGTGCGGCCGCTGTCAGACCGTCCTGGCCAACGAGCAGGTGGTGGGGGACAACCGCTGCTGGCGCTGTGACGAAACGGTCCAGCCCAAGGAGCTGGAACAGTGGTTCTTCCGCATTACCCGCTACGCCGACGAGCTGCTGGCCTTCTGCGACCGGCTGCCCGGCTGGCCGGAAAAGGTCCTGACCATGCAGCGCAACTGGATCGGCAAAAGCGAGGGAGCGGAGATCGATTTCGCCCTGGCCGACGGGAGCGGCGTCATCCCGGTCTTCACCACCCGGCCGGACACCCTGTACGGGGCCACCTTCATGAGCCTGGCCCCCGAACATCCCCTGGTGGCCGACCTGATCCGGGACACGCCCCGGGAGGCCCCGGTCCGGGCCTTTGTCCGTCAGGTCCAGTCCCAGGACCCGCTGCGGCGCCTGGAGGGCAATCTGGAAAAAGAAGGCATCTTCACCGGCGCTTACTGCCTCAATCCTTTGACCGGGGAACGAATGCCCATCTTCGTGGCCAATTTCGTGGTCATGGGCTACGGCACCGGGGCGGTCATGGCCGTGCCCACCCACGACCAGCGCGACTTTGAGTTCGCCCGTAAGTACGATCTGCCCTTGCGGGTCGTCATTCAACCGGAAGGGGCGCCCGACCTCGACCCGGCGGCCATGACCGGGGCCTACGAAGGACCGGGGCGTCTGGTGCAATCGGGACCTTTCAATGGCTGGGCGAACGAGGAGGCCCAAGGGGCCATTATTCGCCACCTGGAGCAGCAGGGCCGCGGACGGGGCCGCCTGCACTACCGCCTCCGCGACTGGGGGGTCTCCCGCCAGCGCTACTGGGGGGCGCCGATCCCCATGATCTACTGCGAACGTTGCGGCATCGTCCCGGTGCCGGAGTCCGATCTTCCGGTCTTGCTGCCCCTTTCGGCCACCATCCCGCCCAACGGCGGATCACCCCTGCCGCTTATGCCCGAATTTGTGGAAACCACCTGCCCCCGCTGCCAGGGTCCGGGCCGGCGGGAAACCGACACCATGGACACCTTCGTGGAATCCTCCTGGTATTTCGACCGCTATGCCTGTCCGGAGTACGACCGGGGTCCCCTGGATGCCGAACGGGTCCGCTACTGGCTGCCGGTGGACCAGTACATCGGCGGCATCGAGCACGCCGTGCTGCACCTGCTCTATTCCCGCTTTTTCACCAAGGTACTCCGCGACCTGGGCTGGCTGACCCTGGATGAACCCTTCGTCAACCTGCTGACGCAGGGTATGGTCATCAAGGACGGGTCCAAGATGTCCAAATCCAAGGGCAACGTGGTGGACCCCAACGACCTGATCCAGAAATACGGGGCCGACACGGTGCGGCTCTTCTGCCTCTTCGCCGCTCCGCCGGAAAGGGACCTGGAATGGAGCGATCAGGGGGTGGAAGGTTCGTTCCGGTTTCTGAACCGGGTCTGGAACCTGGTCCTGGAAAACCGGGCGCTCTTGCGGGGAGAAGCGGAGCACCCGTTGCCGGAGGACCTGTCCGGCCCGGCCCGGGCCCTGTTTATCAAGCTAAACCAGACCGTCAAGAAGGTCAGCGAGGACATCGAGGACCGCTTTCACTTCAATACGGCGGTCAGCGCCGTCATGGAACTGGTCAATGCCCTGTATCTGTTCCGGGCCGAAGGGTTGGAAGATCCCCTGCGCCGGGCCGTGTTCAGCCGGGCCGTAGAAACCAGCCTGCTGCTCCTTTCCCCCATCGTTCCTCATCTGGCCGAGGAGTTGTGGGCCAGGCTGGAAAAACCGGGGACGGCCCAGTGTAGTTCCTGGCCGGCCTGGGATGCCCGTTTTCTGGCGGAGGAGGAACGGGAGCTGGTGATCCAGGTCAACGGCAAGGTGCGCAGTCGGTTGCTGGTCAAGGTCGAGGCTACG
>JALOOY010000332.1 GCA_025454185.1 Thermodesulfobacteriota bacterium | reverse complement strand
GGGTGCAGGTAACTTCGCAACCGTGGTTGCAGATGCGGCCGCAAACGGAGGGGAAGGGATTGTCGGCCCGGACCAGTTCCAGCGCCTGCTCGTAGTGGCCGTCGGCGATCAGGGTCACATAGCTCGGCACGTCGATGCCGGCCGGGCACCCCCTCTGGCAGGGGGCACCGGCCAGTCGACGGCAGACACCGGCCGGGCATTCATTATCGAAGATGTGGGCTTCAAATTCGTGGCGGAAATAGCGCAGGGTCGAAAGGACGGGGTTGGGCGACGATTTGCCCAGACCGCAAAGGGCCGCTTCCTGGATGGTCTCCGCCAAGTCCTGCAGTTTTTCAATATCCCCCGGTTGGCCTTCCCCCTTGCAAATCCGGGCCACCATTTCGTGCATGCGCTTGACCCCCAGCCGGCAGGGGACGCATTTGCCGCAGGACTCCTCTTCCAGAAAATTGAGGAAATAACGGGCCACATCGACCATGCAGGTGTCTTCGTCCATGACGATCATACCGCCGGAGCCCATCATGGAACCCAGTTCCTTCAGCTTTTCGAAATCCACCGAAGAATCGATCAGTTCTTTGGGGATACAGCCGCCCGAAGGTCCGCCGGTCTGGACGGCCTTAAAGGCCCGTCCGCCCGGCACGCCGCCGCCAATGTCATAAATGATCTTGCGCAGGGGCGTCCCCATGGCCACTTCCACCAGCCCGGAGTTGTTGATCTTGCCGACCAGGGAAAAGATTTTGGTTCCTTTGCTGCGTTCGGTGCCGATGGCGGCATGCCACGGGGCTCCCCGGTCGATGATGAGCGGGACCGTGGCCCAGGTTTCCACGTTGTTCAGGTTGCTGGGCCGATTCCAGAGGCCTTTTTCGACCGTGTGAATATGCTTGCCGCGGGGTTCCCCGATTTTCCCTTCGATGGAGGCCATGAGGGCCGTGGATTCGCCGCAAATGAAGGCCCCGGCCCCCCGGGTGACGAACATGTTCAGAGAAAAAGAGGTGCCGAGGATGTTTGGTCCCAACAGACCGTATTCCCTGGCCTGCTCGATGGCCCAGATAGTATTCTTGACCGCCATGGGATATTCATAGCGGACATAGAGATACCCCTCCTGGGCGCCGATGGCGTAGGCCCCGATGATCATCCCTTCCAGGATTTGGTGGGGGTTGCCTTCCAGCAGGGCCCGATCCATATAGGCGCCGGGATCTCCCTCGTCGGCATTGCACATGACGTATTTCATGGTTCCCCGAGCCTTGCGGCAGGATTCCCATTTGAGGCCGGTGGGAAAACCGCCGCCGCCCCGGCCTCGTAAACCGGATTCCTTCAGCTCTTCGATGACCTCCTCGGGAGACATCCGGGAGAGGACCTTGGCCAAGGCGCTGTAGCCGCCGCGGGAGATGTAATCGTCGATATTGGTTATGAAGTTGCGCCCGGAATCGGCAAAGACGATCCGCTCCTGGCGGGCATAAAAGGGAATGTCGTTTTCCCGCACGATTTTCTGGCCCGTTTCCGGGTCGATGTAGAGCAGGTCCTCCAGCAATTCGTCGCCCAGGAGGGTTTTTTCCACAATGACCGGAATTTGTTCCGGACGGACCTTTTGATAAAAAATATTATCCGGTTCGATGACCACAATGGGTCCGTGAGCGCAAAACCCGTTGCAGCCGGTGGGCGTGACCAGGTAGTCATCGGACAGTCCCTTTTCGATCAGGATTTTTTCGAAAAGCTGGGAAAGCTTTTCCCCGCCCTGGGAATGACAGGCCGTGCCCACACAAACCCGTATCCGTTTGCGAATCCCGGCCCATTGCTGCAGTAGGGATTGACGAAGTTGCTCGAGATCCTGAATAGTTGTTAACCGCGACATAGCTGGCCTCAGGATCCTTTCTTTATGATAGCGTTGACCAATTCGGAAATTTTTTGAGGACTTACCTCACTGTACGTGTCCTCGCCGATACGCACCACCGGAGCCGAAGCGCAGGCCCCGACGCAGTTGACGGTCTCCAGCGTCATTTCCAGGCCGGCGGTGGTCTGCCCCGGCTTAAGCTGGAATTCCTTGTCGATCCGTTCCAAAAGCTTGGGGGTGCCCTTCACGTGGCAGGCCGTCCCGGTGCAGACGTGGACGATATGGCGGCCCCGGGGACTCAAGCTGAAAATCTTGAAAAAAGTGGCTACGCTGAAGACCTGGCTGATGGGCATTTGGACCCGATCGGCCACCCACTCCAGACTCTCCCGGGGCAAATAATGGTAATGGTGGTTGATGTCCAGCAGGATTTGCAGGATGGAAGCAGGACGGGCTCCCCGTTCCTGAATGACGGAATTCAGCAGGGTAAGGTCCTCTTCCTGAAGGGCGCCGCTAACCGACATAGGCATTCCTTATGATACCAAATTCTTACAGGCCGTCTGGGCCAGATCGATGAAATAGGAGGGCAGGGCGCCCAACAGGATGATGGCCGCTATCAGGGCCACGTTCAGTACCTGGATCGGCTTGCTCAGGGGCGGAATCCCGGGCAGATCGCCGGGGTCCTGCCCGTAGGCATTGCGGACCAGGTTCAGGTAAAAAAAGATGGAAATGGCCGTATTGACGGCCGCGATCACCACCAGGACCAGGTGCCCCTCGTTCAGGGCCGCGGTAAACAAAAAGAGCTTGCCCGTGAATCCGGCCGTGGGGGGAATACCGGCCAGGGCAAAGGCCCCAACGGCCAGTGTAAAGGCCAGCAGAGGCGAACGGCGGTGCAATCCCGAGAGGTCGGAAACGGAAACATCGTCCCCATCCCGGGAGACGAGGCAGATGACCAGGAAGCAGGCCATGTTCATGAGCAGATAGGCGGTCATGTGATAGAAGGCCGCCGCATAGCCGTTGATATTCAGCGTCAGCACCCCGAGCAGGACGTAGCCGGCATGGGCGATGCTCGAATAGGCCAGCAGGCGCTTGATATCCTTCTGGACCAGGGCCACCAGGTTGCCGAAGGTCATGGACACCGCGGCCAGCAGGACCAGAATATGGACGATGTCCTGACCGGCCGTCCCCCCCAGGCTGACCAGTCGCAGCAGCAGGGCCAATCCGGCCAGTTTCGGCAGGGAGGTGATGAAAGAGGTGGTCTCGTTGGCCGCCCCCTGATAGACGTCGGGGGCCCAGAAATGGAAAGGGACCACGGCCAGCTTGAAGAAAAATCCGGCCAGGACCATGACGATGCCCGCCAGGGCCAGGGGCTGGGTCAGCAACTGGGGCATTTTCTGAATCATCTCGGCCAGGTAGGTGGTTTGGGTGATGCCGAAGAGATAGCTCATCCCGAAAAGCATGACACCCGTGTTGGCGGCCCCGAAGATGATGTATTTGATGGAGGCTTCCATCTGGTTGGCAAAAATCCGTTTGCGTAGGGGTATCGTTATATACAGGGCATAGGAGGAGAGTTCCATGGAGACAAAAATGGTGACCAGTTCGACGCTGCTGACCATCAGCATCAATCCCAAAGAACTAAGGCAAAGGAACATGAAATACTCGGGATGGAGACGGTCCTCCACGCTTTTCAACTCCCGCCCGAGGAGAATGACCAGGAAGAGGCCCAGGCTGATCAGGACCTTGAAACTCTGGGAAAAAAGATCTACCCGGTAGGCCCG